>CAZNRJ010000033.1:0-17660 GCA_964574945.1 uncultured Ohtaekwangia sp.
ATAACTATGATCGCGGTGGTAAATTCAGGCTGTACCGCGATATACCCACACTCAAAGAATACATACTTATTGAATCTGAATCCATCCGCATTGAATCCTTTCGACTGAATCAACAAAATCATTGGGAGCTGGAAGAATACAAGTCGCTAACGGAAACATTCCAAATGCCTTGCATGAATATTTCTATTCCTGTAAAAGAAATTTATGAAGGCACTAAACTTTAAAGAATATTCATTAACCTAAATTCATGAAAAAACCCCTGCTCTGTTTTTTTCTCCTTTCGGGATTGATTGCAACCGCACAAACTGAAATCAATCCAAAAGTAAAACCCGATCGCGATAAGCTTTTTGTCACTGCCGAATTGGATAAAAAATTTCCAGTGTATAGAAAAGTAGCGAAAGACATTTGGTCGTATGCAGAGTTAGGGTTCCTGGAAACACAAAGCACTGAACGCTTGCAGGATGTTTTAAAGAGCGAAGGATTTAAAATTGAAACCGGGGTTTCGGAAATGCCCACGGCATTTGTTGCCACCTACGGAAGTGGCGGTCCGGTGATTGGTATTCTCGCTGAGTTCGATGCGTTACCCGGACTTTCACAAGATTCTATTGCGGATAGAAAAATTGTAGTGGAAGGTGGCCCCGGTCATGCCTGTGGCCATCACTTATTTGGAACCGCTTCGGTAGCAGCCGCAATAACGCTTAAGGAATGGTTGATGAAAAATAAGAGAGCAGGAACGGTAAAAATATTTGGTACTCCAGCAGAAGAAGGTGGTGCAGCCAAAGTATATATGGTGCGCGATGGATTGTTTGATGATGTAGATGTTGTATTGCACTGGCATCCTTCCAGTGCTAATGATGCCAGTCCTTCATCCTGCTTGTCAATCAAGCAAACAATGTTTCGTTTTTACGGGCGCTCAGCCCATGCAGCCGCAGCTCCACAAGCAGGTCGCTCGGCATTGGATGGATTAGAAGCCATGAATTATATGGTGAACCTGATGCGCGAACATGTGCCGCAGGAAACCCGCATTCATTATGTTATTACCAAAGGTGGTTTGGCTGCCAATGTAGTTCCTGATTTTGCAGAAGCAGAATATATGGTTCGTCATCCGGATGCACGCATGGTGGAAGAAATCTGGAATCGCATAGTAAAAGCTGCGGAAGGTGCAGCAAGTGGAACAGAAACTACCATGAAGTACGAAGTGATCTCGGGTTCTTTCAATCTTGTACCTAATGAAACCCTGGCCCGCCTGATGTACAATAATTTAAAGATAGTGGGTGGCGTAAATTATACACCTGAAGAAGTTGAGTTTGGAAAGCACATTCAAAGCACGCTTACTTTTAAAGCACCTCCCCTGGAATCGGCTCGCGAAGTGCAGCCGTTTAAAACAGGAGGATTCTTTCCAGCATCAACGGATGTGGGTGATATTACGTGGGTAGTTCCTACGGCAGGATTAGGAACTGCAACCTGGGTGCCCGGGGTTCCGGCTCATTCATGGCAAGCCGTGGCAACAGGCGGCACAAGCATCGGCTATAAAGCGATGAACAATGCGGCTAAGACTATTGCCATGACGGGCATTGATATTTTTAACAACCCCGCCATTATTAGCAAAGCGAGAAAAGAATTAGATGGTTTTGTCGGGGCTGACTTTAAATACAAATCTATGATTGGTGATCGCAAGCCTCCGTTGGATTTTAGAAAAGGGAAACAGTAAAAGAATGATCCAATAGGATAACTTCATGGTTAGAATTACCAAATACCTTAGAAGTAAGCTCATTCTGTTCGCATTTTTAATTACTACCCTGATTTATGCTTGGCTTTACAGTTCATCTGTTACACCGTTAGACCGATCTTTTTTTCTTTCGGATAAAAAAGATACTCTTGTTGTAACTTATGTGGATTGGATGTGCAATTGCGCAAACTTCGTTGACATTACTAAGTACAAAATTAATCCTGTTATAGAGTTAGGAAAGGATGATTATTTTTTTATTGAGCCTTCAAAAAAGGAATTAGAATTCGATCGAAACTATTTTATCAACAATAAATACATAAGACTCGTAGGTAAATTCTATTTAGATCGAGGAATACCCAAAGAATATCCATTAGGTCAAATAGAAGATAAACCTGATCATGCAAAAATTTTTAAATACTCGAGTATTGAGTACTTGACAGATATGAAGTAATCTTGTTAGCCTGGTATATACTTCTTAAACCAACTCTGGATAGTCATTTGTATCACCCCAAAGAATGCCTCTTTAAAAATACCGGCCGACATTTTACTTTGTCCGCGGGTGCGATCAGTAAATACGATGGGAACTTCATTCAGGCGAAAGCCATACTTCCACGTAAGGAATTTCATTTCAATCTGAAATGCATAGCCAACAAATTTGATGTTATTCAATGGAATTGTTTCCAATACTTTTCTGCGATAACATACAAAGCCCGCAGTTGTATCATGCACCGGTATGCCTGTAACAACCTGTACATACTTACTGGCAAAAAAAGAAAGAAGTACCCTGCCCATCGGCCAGTTAACCACATTTACCCCTGTGGCATAGCGCGAGCCAATCGCCAAATCATGCCCCCACTCGGCACAATGTAAATACAAACTAATTAAGTCCTTTGGGTTGTGCGAGAAATCTGCATCCATCTGAAGCACATAGTCGTAGCCATGCTGCAAGGCAAACTTAAACCCTTCAATGTATGCAGTACCAAGACCTTGTTTACCGGGCCGCTGCATTAAATGCAGCCGGGTTTCCTGTTCGCTATTATAATTTTTCTGAAGATCTTTTACGAGTTCATCGGTTCCATCCGGTGAATTGTCATCCACAATCAGTATATCAAAATCCTTAGCCAAAGAAAATACCGAATCGATAATCAGGGTGATATTCTCCTTTTCATTATAGGTGGGTATAATGACAATCGCGTTGTTCAAATGCCGTTGGTTAAAATCTGAATAGAATTCCAGAGATAGCAAATCTAAATAAAAGAGTGCGCGAAACAATCCCCGAAAAGATGAACTTGCCGGAAAATAGACCATCGCTTGGTTTCCTTTGACGGAATGCCTTATCATTGGGTCAAAAAAGATTAAATTCTCAAAAAAACTTACAGGCAAGGATGAACAAATGCGTGTTTTTAGATCGTGACGGAGTACTCAATAAGGATAATCCAAACTATACTTATAAAGTAGAAGCCTTCGAAATTTTACCTGGTGTGCTTGATGCAATTACCGAACTGAAGCAGGCAGGATATTTATTGGTTGTTGTTACCAATCAGTCGGGGATTGCGCAGGGAATTTATACCCAGGCACAGATGGAAGAGTGCCACGCCTATCTTCAAAAAATGTGCGGCAACCGGATTGATCATTTTTATTTCTGCCCGCATCACCCAACGGTAACTGCATCCCTTGCACGTAAGCCGGGTACGTTGATGTTTGAGAAAGCAATCGCACGTTTTTCAATTGATACAACCCAGAGTTGGATGGTTGGCGACCGGGGGCGCGATCTTATTCCGGCAAAGCAACTTGGCATTCGAACTATACAAATCGGTGATGAGATTGAAGAACATGAAAAAGCTGAGCACCAGGCAGAAGGATTGAAACAAGCGACTGAGATAATATTGAGTAATTGACAGGTGATAATTTTCAATTGACATTGAATTAGAAATCATCTCAAAAATACTTTGTCATCGCGGACAACGATCCGCGATCTCGGAATCCGTGCAAAAAAACGAGATACCGGAATAAATCCGGTATGACAGATACTCTTGGGAGTATTTTTGAGATGACTTATAGCATTTGCCATCAAACCTGGGCCGATTTTTGTATTCGGATATTCAAGTCATTCTTAATTATATTTGTATTAAACATCTGCTTTATGAAAACATTATTAAGCTTTCTCCTGCTCGCATGTACCTTCACAACTCAGGCACAAACTTTTGAAGGCACGCTTAAGTGGTCGATTAAATCGGAAATAACCGACCCGAAAATGAAAGCGCAAATGGAAAAAGCGCAGAAGGAAATGAGCGATCCGGCCAACCAGGCTAAAATGAAACAGATGCAGGAACAAATGAACAGTCCGGAAATGAAAGCCATGCTGGAATCGAACCCTCAAATGAAAACACAGATGGAAAGTGCATTAAAAATGATGCAAGGCGGAGATATGAGTTCCATGATGCCCAAGGGCATGACCGTAAAAATTAAAGGGAATAATTCAATTTCTAAGATAGATGGTGGCGTGATGGCTGGGGAAGTTTTATTCCTGGGCGACAAGCAACAATCTTATTTATTAGATCGTGAAGCCAGGACATATATCGTAGCCCCTGCCGGTGATCAAAGCGGAAATACGTCAACATCAAAACCCGTGGTTACCAAAACAAGCGAGACCATGAAAATATTAAATCACACATGCACCAAATACATTGTGCAGGTGACCGAGCATGGCGCTACCGTAAACCAAGTCTTTTGGACGACTACAGAAATCAAAGGCATGGATCTGAAAAGTCTCTCGAAGCAAGGATTGGGGAAAGGAAGCAGTTCCTTGTATTACGAAGGTCTTGAAGGAACCCCTCTTAAAATGGAATTGACAACACCTCAAATGATTATGGTAATGGAAGCCACCGAAATAAAAAAGGAAACACTTCCTGCATCTGACTTTGTAATTCCTGCCGGGTTTACCGAAACGAAAGGGTTTGGGAGATGATCCCTCTGTAAAGGATTACTCCTTAATTATTGCAAATGCTTCTTATCAATAAACTCCTTAAAAGTTTTGCGATAGGTATCTCCTATCGATAGCGAAACTGAGCCAATCTGCACTTCATTTTTCTGCACTACATCAATAGCACTTAATGCCACGATGTACGAATTATGGATGCGGATGAATTTATCAGCAGGCAATTGCTCTTCTAATGTTTTAAGCCGTTGCAGCGTAACTATCTTTTGGGTTTTGGTATGAATGGTTACATAATCCTTCAACCCTTCCACGTATAAGATTTCATCTAACTTTACTTTTACCAGCTTGGTACCATCCTTTACAAAAACAAAGGGTGCGGTGGGTTGAGCAGGTTCGCCCTGGATAACTGTTGGTTTCGATTCTGCTTCCGCACGCTGCATTACTTTATCCACCGCTTTCAAAAAGCGTTCAAAAGTAACGGGCTTTAACAGGTAATCGGCCACGTCCAGTTCATAGCCTTCCAAGGCATAATCGGAATAGGCAGTAGTGAGAATGATAAATGGCTTCTTAGTAAGGACTTTTAACAATGAAATACCTGTCAGTTCCGGCATTTGTATATCCAGAAAAAGGACATCCACAGGAAGGGTGCGCAGCGCTTCCAGCGCCTCCAGCGGATTTGAAAATGCCTGCAATAAATTAAGTGAAGGTATTTTCTTCACATAATCGATCATCAGGTTGCGAGCCAATGGCTCATCTTCAATAATGACACAATTCAGTTTCAACGTAAGGTAAGCGTCAGTTGAACGAAATATACATCCTTTTTATCTTCGCTGGTGAGTTGATATTTGCCCGGGTAGCTTAACTCCAGCCTGCGGGCTACATTTTGCAAACCAATACCTGATTTTTCGTGCACATCTGTTTTTTCAGGCTTGCTGTTCTCCACGGTGTAAATGCATTCGTTGTCGGCTATCTGGATGGATACATTTACCCACGCCTTTGGATTGCTGTTGTTCACTCCATGCTTAAATGCATTTTCTAAAAACGTAATGAAGATCAATGGCGTGATCCATTTATTTTCTACCTCTCCCTTCACATCAAACGTGATAGGGATTTGGTCATTCAACCGCAAGCGCTCCAGGCTAATGTAATTTTGCATGTATTCAATCTCCTTGCTCAACAGCACCTTTGGGTGGTTCGAGTCGTAGATCATGTACCGCATCATCTGCGAAAGCTTGGCAATTACTTCAGTGGTATTATCAGACTTAGTATAAGCCAGGTAATAAAGATTGTTTAGCGTGTTAAATAAGAAGTGCGGGTTGATTTGAGCTTTCAAGAAATTTAATTCGGCTGCCAGTTTTTCGTGCTCCATCTCTTTCCTGCGCGATTCCAGCTCAAACCAGTCTTCGGCAAAGCGTAGCATCCCCACAAAAATTGCAATAAACAAATTGCTGGTAACTACCTGCACTATGAATCGCGTACTAAATAAATAGCCTTCGCGGTTTGTGTTTACGTTTAGTACCTCACGTTCTAAATAAATTCGCAGCGAAATGATAACCGCGAAAAACAAAATAAACTGAACTACATATTTCCACTTGTTGTCCTTAGCCAACAGATTGGGTAAAAATGTAAAGTAATTAACATACGAAATCAGGGCAGCAAAAAATACCTGTGTGGAGACAATGGTTAACACCCTCCCCCAGTCTATCACATCGCGGCCACGCTGGTAGGAGCTAACCTGGTATAGAAAAACAGAAAGATACACGCACCAAAAGGAGATGTGTAGAAGAAGAACTTTAGTTCGTTGTGATGTGGAGCCCATGATGAGAGGCAAAAGTATACTATGCGCGGTAATACAAAATAGGATTTTCCTCTTTTCCGACCCATCGGGCGCAATAATCGACCTATCACCCAAAATGCACTATACAGGCGTTTGATTGAGTTTACTACCCGATTGTCGATTATTTGTGGTGATGTATATAATATGTTTTACCAGCCCGAACAATTGGATTTCTTTTGCAGTTAAATAGGATGAATTCCTAAAATTTTGAACAAAAAAGCACTCTATCCATAACCTCAAATGAAAAAAATCTATCTCTCTTTTCTTTTTAGTGTAGCCACTTTATTGGTTTTTGCGCAGGGAAACGGAAAAGTTTCTGGCACTATTAAGGAAGCCGAAAATAGTAATCCCGTTGAATTTGCAACCGTAGCGCTCAACGACCCTGCTACCAATAAGCCCGTGGATGGTACCATTGCCGATGCCAAAGGCAAGTTCATCATTAAAGGCATAAACAACGGCAAGTATGTAGTAGCTATTTCCTTTATTGGTTTTGAAACAATCAGGCGTGAAATAGAAATTACTGACAAGAATTGGGATATTGATTTAGGCACCGTGTTGCTAAGCTCAACGGTAGAATTACTGGAAGCCGTAACGGTGGAAGGCCAGAAATCACTCATCGAAGAAAAGGTGGATCGCATGATCTACAATGCCGAGAATGACAACACCGCTAAAGGTGGCGATGCTTCGGATGTATTGAAGCGTGTTCCTCTTTTAACCGTTGATTTAGATGGTAACGTTTCCATCCGCGGAAGCCAAAACATACGTGTGCTCATTAATAACCGTCCTTCTACAATAACAGCAGGCAGCGTGGCTGATGCCCTTAAACAAATTCCTGCAGACGAGATTAAATCTGTGGAAGTAATTACATCGCCTTCTGCTAAGTATGATGCTGAAGGAACAACCGGTATTATCAACATCATTACAAAAAAGAATGTATTGGAAGGTGCAACCTTAAACGTGAATGGAAGTGTGGGTAACCGGGGCTCAAACCTGGGATTGCGTGGCGGCTATAAAAAAGGCAAGCTCGGACTTTCAGTAGGTGGTTGGGGCCGGTTTGGTTATAATACATTGGGAAGTTTTGAGAACTCTCAAGGACTTTTAGGTACTGATAGCATTACCATTCAGTCAGCAGACACACGCAACAATTCTTTGCGCGCCAATTATTCCTTTGGCATTGATTACGATTTCAATCCTAAAAACTTTATTACTTCTTCCATTAGATTAGGATCGCGCGGATCAAAAGATTATCAGGATAATTTAACTTCTATTTCGTATGGAGGTGATGTGCCTTACCGCCAGACCAATCAAAATGTTGTAACCGATAACAAGTCGAACTCAATTGATGTTAACCTTAACTTTACACATTTATATGAAAAGAAAGACCGGGAGCTGAGCTTCTTAGGTTTGTATAGCATTGATGACGGTATTAATGATTTTGAAAATATTACGTTCGACCCTGATGATTTTTCTTCCATCAGGAGAATAAAAAATGACAATGACAGCTATAATGAAGAATATGCCCTTCAGGTAGACTACCAAACCCCCATTCTCGATAATCAGTTATTTGAAGTAGGTGGTAAGCAAACGAGACGAAAAGCGCTAAGTAACTATGAATACTTCAGTGCAAACGGTGATGATCCGTATCAAGCCGTTGTCAACGATCAGTTGTCCAACATTTTCAATTACATACAAAATGTAAGTGCAGCCTATCTTTCGTATACAGTGAACCTTAAAAAATATTCTTTCAAAGCGGGTGGCCGGTATGAATACACTACAATTGATGCTTACTTCAAAGATGAGCAGGACATAAAGATTCCTTCGTATGGAATTTTTGTTCCCTCTGTAAATATTTCCAAAAAACTTGCTAATAACAACACGATCAAGGCGGCCTTTAACCGAAGGATTCAGCGGCCTTCCATTCGTTACCTGAATCCAAACATTCAAGGGTCAAATCCTTTGAATTATACAGTAGGAAACCCTTCACTCGATCCTGAATTCACGAATAACTTTGAGTTGGGTTACAGCACCTATTTGAAAGGGTTAGGGTTAAATGTAACCGGCTTTGTACGTAATAGTAATAACTCTATTCAACGGGTTAGTACACGCGTTGGCAATACCGATGTGGTGGAAAATACGTATGACAATATCGGGATAGAAAACTCGTATGGAACAAGCATTAATGCAAACATTCAAATCGGTGATAAGTTAACCTTTAACGGTGGCCCCGAAATTTACTATGCGACTTTAACAAACAATGTACCCGATGATAACCTGAGAGCAAGTAATGAAGGTTGGGTAGTTAGTGGCCGGTTATTTGGTAGCTATAACATTACCAAAGAATGGAGCCTTCAATTCTTCAGTTTTGCCCGTGGTAAAAACGTACTGCTTCAAGGATATCAGGGTGGATTCGGAATGTACTCTCTTGGAGTTAACAGAAACCTTCCTAACAAACGAGGCAGCATAGGATTTGGAGCCGAAAACTTTTTTGGTCAAACGATTACAATAAAAAGTGAGACCATAACAAATGACTTTATTCAAAACAGCACATCCATTCGCCAGAATCTAAACTTCAAAGTCAATGTAAACTTGCGTTTTGGAAAAATTGAAGGACAAGGTAATAGAAGCGCTGGTTCACGCAGAAGTCGCAGATCAATTTCAAGTGACGACTTGAAACAAGGTGGAGAAGGCGGTGGGTTTGATGGCGGTGGTCAAGATCAACAGCAAGGCGGACAACCCGGTGGTGGCTTCGCAGGAGGCCAACGGCCCGCTGCGGCTGCAGCTGTAGTGCCAGCTATAAAGTCCGATCCGACAGCAGTGGTTGACGCAGTTGGCACCTGGACTTATACGATCGAATCGCCACAAGGTGCAACTGCCGGAACGTTGAAAATAACCAAAGAAGGTGAAACGTATGCAGGCACAATCATCAACAGCCGCATGCAAAAAGAAGCACCGATTAAAGATATCCAGGTGAATGGCAACGAGCTTAGCTTTAATTACGAAACCAGCTTTGGTCCTAATACAAATACAACAACGGTAAAGGGAGTAATTACAGACAATGAGTTTGCAGGTGTCATGACCGTTGGACAATTCGGTTCATTCCCGATGAAGGCCAATCGTGAACAATAAGAATTAGGTGTAGGTTGTTTGGGTAAATGCCGGGCAGGGGTGCCTGGCATTTTTTTTTTGCAAAGGAGCCCTACTTTTTAAATTCCGAACTCAATCTCCGTGCCTCATCAATAACGGTAGCCGGGTAATTTGAAAGTTCCAATATTTTGATGGCATTGCGGGTGGTTAACCGGCCTACCTTAATCTTATGATCAAAATGAAGTTGATCATTCTCAATCGTCTCGGTGAAATGATATAAATCATACTCATCCTTTAGCAAATCGGATAATTCAATATCGTGTGTTGAAGCTATCACCAGGTTGTTCCCCTGGTTAAGGTAAGAGAGTATCGCTTTCGCGGATGAAATACGCTCAACCGTATTGGTTCCTTTAAAGACTTCATCGAGAATAAATAAGTTTTGTGTTTGCGAATCTGCCTCATCCATTAACAATTTTATACTACGCACCTCTTCAAAATAATAACTCATCCCTTCAAACAAATTATCGTTAATACGGATTGATGTAAACTGCTTTACAAAGGGCATTTTAAACTCGTCTGCAAAACAGGTGTTAATCGTTTGAGCCAATATTGAATTGATAGCAAGCGTTCTTAAAAAAGTTGACTTACCCGACATGTTCGATCCTGTGATTAAGATGCCTTTGTTTCGTAGCGTGAGATCATTTTTCACACAATCAATTATTAGTGGATGATAGGCACCGCGAACTTCAAATTCCTTTTGACTACTAATTAATTGTGGTTTACAGGTGGTCATCGATCCGGCACGAAGGGCAGCAACCGATAAGGCCAAATCAACTTCACCTATATAAGTAAATAGCGAAAGAATAGTTTCCCGCCTGCTCTTCAATTCTTCGGTTAGATGAAAAAGCATAAACACCTCCACCAAAAAGAAAGCTTTGAGCAACTCAACAAGATATAATCCCAACTGGGCCAGTTCATCTTTTAAGCCTCCGTCACCATCCAGACTCAACACTTTCATTTTCCATTGTAGGGACTGCAGTAATAATGCACTTGCAGCTACATTGGAATCTGAAAACAAACCCGGGAATTTTGTCAGGTTTTTGGAAACATCAATCAACACGCTTAATTGAGGCAGTGATTTTACAAACTGAAGTGTGTTGGTTTTATTCCAATAATGTATCAACATGTTGCCCGTTATCGGGATAACCAAAAAAATAAACAGCACCGGATACTTGATCGAAAGGAGCAATAATACCGCAATACTTACCACGCTTACTTTCAGCACCCAATACCAGGTCGGCCTTTCTATTAGTTTCTCCTGAAGCAAGGATGAAATGTGATAGGCATTTCTGTGGCCAAGCTTTGATAACTCCAGTTGGGTCTTTTCGCGTACATCAGAATTTTGAGTAAACAAATCGGCTCGTACATTTAATGTCTCATCTATTTTATCCGTAGGGTTGGTCAGCTTTTTAAACAACCATTGCTGGCCAATCCTTGAAATAGTTCTATCTACCCGTGCAAAGAGATTATAGAAATCAATGTCTTCGATAGTTTGGTTGGATAGCCGGTGGTAGTCTCTGGAATCTTCAATTCTTGAAAATTTCCCGATGAGGTCAAAATCGAAATCTCCTGTTTTAGGTTTTGCCCACTGGTTCCTGATCTCTTCCAGTTTCTTTCGGTTGCGTGCTTTATTGGATGACGATAGAAAAAGAACTATGATGAAAAGAACAACAAGACCTCCAAAAAGATAGAACATAGTAGCTAATTAGCAGAGTTTGATCATTGTTTGATTCTAAAATTGTCTTATCCCTTCACTCCTTCCGCCAGCCTTCTCATGGTTCTTACCCGTTCCGGATCTACCGTGCGGTATTTAAACTCCGAACCTTCCTCTGAACCCATTCCCGCTATTGCCTGGTTTCGGTACTGCATTACGCTTTCACGGAAAGCAGTTGCTGAAAAATGAATTTCGGTTGCCTTTGTTGTACGCACTAATTCCTCTACCGTATTTTCATTTACACCCGAGCCCGGCATAATAGCAATGCGTCCATTCGCTTTAACAATTAATTGCGCAATTAAGTCCGCTCCCTTCAAGGCTGTGGTTTGGTGACCGGCTGTAAGAATCCGATGGAAGCCAACTTCAATGCAATCTTCCAATGCTTCAAAGGGATCGCGGGTCATATCAAACGCACGATGGCACGTAACTTTAAGCGGGCGGGCACGGTCTATTAACTCCTTGCATCTTTTTTTGTCGAGTGTTCCATCTTCATTTAAAATCCCGAACACCACACCATCCACGCTAATCTTCTGACACTGATCGATGTCGCGCTTCATGGAATGAAACTCATAATTAGAATAATGAAAGTCGCCACCGCGCGGACGAATCATCACATACACATCCATGTTTACGTTTTGTCGCACGGCTTCAATAATACCAAACGAGGGCGTTGTGCCGCCTTCGGCCGGGTTATCGCAAAGTTCAATGCGATCGGCTCCGCCTTCCTGAGCTTTAAGTGCTGATTCGATGTTATAGACTACGATTTCAATCGTCATTGGATCGCAAGATTAATTTAACTATGGAAAGAAACGATATATTTCCCTTCGGTTCAGAACGCGGGCAAATTCAACTACATCCCCATCCACAAATATTCCAATTCGATAATCACCCATTCGAATGCGGTAGGCCGAAGTGAATCCTTTTAGTTTTTTAATATTTTTTATTTGGGAAAGCGTTTTTGCCTGCTTCACATCTTTCAATCAGGCTTTTAATTTTCTCATGATAATTTTTTCCGAAACTTTCTTGGTTCTGTCTGCCTCGTTCATAAGTAAGGATAGTGCCAGATCCTCCTTCTCTTCGAGAGAAAGTTTCTTATTAGAAATTCCAAGTTTATTCAATAACTCAGTGATAAACTGAAATTCCTTTTTGCTCCTGGGGGTGATTAATACAGATTCCATATTCAAATATAGATAATTCAATGATAGTCAATAGTAGCTCTTTGCTTCAAACAATTTATTAGCTACCTCTTCGCTATATACTGCGTAAGTAAATCCTTTTTGCAACGCAAACGCCCCATACTCTCCATTTTTACTAAGTGCCAAAAACCCAACCTGTATCTCTTTCGATTTCTTGGGCTGGTTTTTTACGATCCGCGCAACAGCCAACTCACATGCTTGTTGCGGAGAGTTTCCCTGTCGCATTAATTCCACCACGAGGTGCGAACCTACAATGCGAATTACTTCTTCCCCCACACCGGTAGATGTTGCCGCTCCGATTTCATTATCCACAAACAAAGCTGCGCCAATAATGGGCGAGTCTCCTACCCGCCCATGCATTTTATACGCCATGCCACTGGTGGTGCAGGCTCCCGATAAGTTTTGTTTTCCATCCAACGCAACGATACCAATCGTGTCATGGTTTTCAATATTGGCAACGGGTTTATACTGGGCCGTCTTCAGCCATTCTTTCCACGCTTTCTCAGATTCTTTTGTAAGCAGCTTTTCTTTTTTAAAACCATTATCCAACGCAAACTTCAACGCTCCTTCGCCTACCAAAAAAACATGCGGGGTTTTTTCCATGACTTTACGGGCAACCGAAACCGGATGAACGATGTGTTCCAAGCACGCCACCGCTCCACAATTGGCAAACTCATCCATGATGCAAGAGTCTAAGGTTACCCGTCCATCGCGATCAGGTAAGCCACCTAATCCTACTGAACTTTCTTTCGGGTCACCTTCCGGTACCCGCGCCCCTGCTTCCACGGCATCTAACGCTCTTCCATTAGTCGAAAGAATTTTCCATGCTTCTACATTTGCATCCAACCCAAAATTCCAGGTAGAAATGACTACAGGTTTTAAAACAGGTGCCGGCTGCTTAAACCCAAACAATTTTGTTACCGGTGCCAGCGAGGCCAACGTACCGAGTTGAAGAAATTTTCTGCGGGATGTCATGTTATAAATTTAAGAATGACGGATTACGAATAATAAATTAAGGTAGCTACTTATCAATAATTCTACGTGCAATGCGAAACCGTTTTATATAATAATCAGAATATAAATTTGTTTCTACTACTCCCAGCGTGGTTGAGGCATGGATAAATTTCACATTGTCCCGTGCTTTAATATCCGTTACAATCCCTACATGGGTAATGTCGCGCTTCTTTTTTCCGGTGGCAAAAAAGACAAGGTCACCCGGAATCACATTTTTAAGTTTCACTTTTTCTCCCAATAAAGCCTGGTCATCCGTTGTGCGGGGCAACTCTAAATTAATAGCGCGAAAGGCATTACCGGTAAGTCCGGAACAATCCATGCCTGCACGGGTAGTGCCGCCCCATTTATATGGAGTTCCCGTAAACGCACGGGCAGCTTGAATAACTTCCTTCACCTGTTCATCATGCACGCGGGCCCTTCGGGCAGATGCACAAGAGCCAAACAAAATTAAAATGAGGACAAAAACCGAAAGCCTTTGAATGGTTATTTGTTTATTTTTGTGACTTGTTTTTAAATTCATAAGCAGCACATCCTCAAAGTTACAGTATTGATGGCACACGTTAAAGAAAGTGAAGCACCGATTACACTCCTGACTGAAAATATCATTAGCCAATTTCGGGATATTGTTGGCAGTGAACACGTTCTTGTTAGCGAAGAACAGCGTACAGAATATGGCCACGATAAAACCGAAGACTATCAATTTCTTCCCGACCTTGTTATTAAACCCGGCACTCCAAAAGAAGTAAGCGAGATTTTAATTATTTGCAACGAATATAAAATTCCTGCCACACCCCGCGGAGCAGGAACAGGATTGAGTGGTGGTGCTTTACCTGTTCATCAGGGAGTTGTGATTTCGATGGAGCGTTTCAATAAAATCCTGAACATTGACGAATTAAACCTTCAGGCTACTGTTGAGCCGGGTGTGATCACCGAAGTGTTTCAAAATGCAGTGAAAGAAAAAGGATTATTCTATCCGCCAGACCCGGCAAGTCGTGGTTCTTGTTTTTTGGGCGGTAACCTTGCCAACAATTCCGGTGGACCGAAAGCAGTGAAGTATGGCGTTACCCGCGATTATGTAATTAACATGGAAGTGGTGCTGCCTACCGGTGAAATTATCTGGACAGCCGCCAACGTGCTGAAGAATTCAACAGGGTATAATCTCACGCAATTGATGTGCGGCAGTGAAGGCACACTGGGTATTATCACGAAGATTGTTTTCAAGCTTCGCGGCCTTCCTCAAAAAAATGTTTTGTTGCTGATTCCCTTTGTTACCAATGAAGAAGCCTGTAAAGCGATTGCTGCCATTTTCGTGGCCGGCATTACTCCTTCCGGGATGGAATTTTTTGAACGCGAGGCAGCCGCTAAAACATTTGAGTATTGCGAAAAAGTATTGAACAGCCCGGTAACTACCAAGTTAGATGAAGGAATGGATGCCTTTGTTTTGTGTGAGTTAGATGGCAATGATGAAGAGGTGCTGATGCGCGATGCCGAACGGGTAATGACGGTGGTAGAAAAATTTCAAAGCGGTGAAGTTCTTTTTGCAGAAAGCAGTGCACAGAAAGATGAACTATGGAAGGTTCGAAAAAACATTTCTCCTGCAGTCAATTGGTACACGCTCACAAAATCAGATGATGTGGTAGTGCCGCGCAACAACCTGCCCAGGTTGATTAAAGGAATAAAAGAAATTGGGAAACAATACGGTTTCAATACAGTTTGCTTTGGCCATTTGGGTGATGGAAACCTGCATGTAAACATTTTGAAAGAAAACATCAGCGAGGCTGATTGGGAAACCAAAATACCCGATGGCATTGGTGAAATCTTTAAACTCACGGTTAGTTTGGGCGGAACCCTATCGGGTGAGCATGGTATTGGAATTGCCAAGCGACCTTATATGCCCATCGCCATGAGTGAAGTAAATCTAAACCTGATGCGCGGAATTAAAAAAGTATTCGATCCTAATGGAATCTTAAATCCGGGAAAAATTTTTTAAAGGCCAAAGCCTTAGATTGCAGATTTTAATTCAAAGATCTGTGACTAAGTTTATTTGGCTATCTTTTGAAATCATTTTAACCAAGCCAATACACTCATTCTAAATGTGCGGCATTACCGGAATATTCGCCTTTAACCTGGTGGGTAAGTTTAACATGATTCATGTTACAACGGCCACCATAGCCTTGCAAAAAAGAGGGCCGGACTTTCATGATGTTTACATTGATGAATTTGTAGGGCTCGGTCATCGCAGGCTTTCAATTATTGATACAAGTGCTGCCGGTAATCAACCGATGTGGGATGCTGAAAAGCGGTATGGAATTGTTTTCAATGGCGAGATTTTTAACTATCAGGAATTAAAGAAAGAACTGGAACAAGATGGGATCACCTTCACCTCTTCTTCAGACACTGAAGTACTGCTCAACCTATACATTCGCGAAAAAGAAAAATGCCTTCAAAAACTAAACGGCTTTTTTTCCTTTTGTATTTACGATAAGCAGGAGCAAACCTTCTTTGTAGCGCGTGATCGCTATGGCATTAAGCCCTTACTGTATCTTTTTGATGAAGATAAGTTTCTCTTCGGCTCGGAAATGAAAGCCATTGTTGAATATGGTATTGACAAGGAAATTGATCATGCATCGCTCTTTACTTATCTGCAATTAAATTACATTCCCGCACCGGCAACTATTTTCAGTTCTGTAAAAAAATTAATGCCCGGTCATTATTTAAAAGTCAGTTACAAGAAGGTAGAGACTCATTGCTATTATACAATCCCAACCAATCATGATAATAGAAGTTCACTTAGTTACGATCAGGCAAAAGAAAAATTAAAGACATTACTCGAAGATTCCGTTCAGCGCAGGTTGATTTCTGATGTACCGCTTGGGGCTTTTCTGAGTGGGGGAATTGATTCCTCGGTAATAACAGCACTTGCCGTAAAGCACAAACCTGATCTTCATACCTTTTCCATAGGCTTTCGCGATGAAAAGTTTTTTGACGAAACGAATTATGCCAACCTGGTTGCCAAGCATTTCAATACACAGCATACGGTTTTCTCATTAACCAATAATGATTTGTTGGCTCATGTAAACGATGTGCTCAATTGCCTCGATGAACCCTTTGCCGATTCATCAGCGCTCAATGTTTATATACTCAGTAAAGAAACCCGCAAACATGCAACCGTTGCTTTATCGGGCGATGGTGCCGATGAACTACTGGCGGGCTATAATAAACATGCCGCCTTCCACCGCACTATTAATAAAGGATGGCAAGAGAACCTGATTGGTTCGCTGGCTCCTGTCTTAAAAACACTTCCTCAATCCAGGGGCAATTCATTCAGTAATAAAATACGGCAGGCCATACGTTTTGCTGAAGGAATGAAGCTCGATAGCAAAGAACGTTACTGGCAATGGGCAGGCTTTGCAAAAGAACCGGATGCTTATTCATTGCTCTCCGAACCAACCAAACAGAAATTAGATCAACAAGAGTTTAAAAAAAGAAAAGAGGAACAAATACGCTTTATCTCCTCAAAAGAATCAATTCAGGAAATTCTGCTAACGGATATGAATTTAGTTCTCTCTAACGACATGCTCACAAAAGTCGATCTGATGAGCATGGCGCATGGACTTGAAGTACGGGTTCCTTTTCTTGATTATAGCGTAGTGGATTTCATTTTTAGCTTACCTGATGATTACAAAATAAATCGCTCCATCCGAAAACGGATTTTGCAAGATACTTTTCGCGATGTGCTGCCGCGAGAACTTTATAACCGACCTAAGAAAGGTTTTGAAGTTCCGTTGTTAAAATGGTTTCGCACCGAATTGAAGTCTATGATCATGGACGATCTGCTTTCAGAAAAAACTATTCGCGAGCAGGGAATTTTTGATTACTCAGAAATTGAAAAGCTTAAATTCCAATTGATGTCTTCAAACCCGCAAGATGTTCACGCGCGCATTTGGGGGCTGATTGTTTTTCAATGGTGGTGGCGGAAGAACATTAAAAATTGACGAAGGCAGATTTACGAAGTACAATTTTTAATAGGATACATTAGAAGTCATCTCAAAAATACTTCCAAGAGTGTATGTCATGCCGGATTTATT
>CAZNRJ010000034.1:0-11892 GCA_964574945.1 uncultured Ohtaekwangia sp.
AAAAACCTGGGATTGAACCAGCACGGGTGGCAATTACCGGCAGGCCGTTTGCCATAGCTTCCCAAATGGTGCGTGGGAAACCCTCAAAATCACTTTGTGATGCAATTGCATAGATGTCTGCCGCTCTATAAAGGGCATTAAGTTCGGCACCAACTTTTTTGAGTCCGTGGTTAAAGACTTTACCCTTCATGCTACCCCGGGTAGCCTTTTGAATCAATTGATCGGGATAAGATTCCAATCCTTTGGCAATTAATCCAGCAACATGAAACTCGATGTCAACACCAGTTTCAGCCAGTTGTTCACATGCTTCTAAAATTTCATCTATTCCTTTTAGCGGATCAAGACGTCCGGTATAAAGCACCTTAATCACTGCGCTCTGGCACGTATCTGCTCGTTTCAGGATATCGGAAGCACTTAATGTAGTTGATTTAATTAATATGCTTCTGGCAGCCAGCATTTTATAATTGTCTAATAATTTTAAACTATTGGTTATCACTAAATTATTTTGGGCTATTTTTTTTTGAGATACCTCTACCCACCAGCCTAACAATTTAATGAGTACCGTTTTTGCGCGCCAGCGTGGCAATGCTTTTGATGCTTCGCGGTAATCGCCAACCAAATAAAGCACAACCCTTACGCTATGTTTTAAAAAGGCAAAAACGGGGAGCAGTGGAGTTGGGCTTCGAACTAAAAAAATATCTACTACAGCCAAGTGCTTGGTCAAAATCTTATAGGCATTTCGAAAACGAAGTATTCTCTTGGGTAAGCTATTGTGTACCCCCAGGTTCACGACTTTAATATTTATACTGGTTAGCTGATAATTAATGAAGGGCTCCTCCGCTTGAAGAGGAGTATAGGAAAACACAACCAGTTCCTTGCAGCCAACACTAAGAGCATCAAGAAAGAGCCCATAGAAACTTTGTGTAAAGTAATTACCGTCCGATGTTATTCTTATCGGGATGTGATAATGAAACCCAACCACCATATCTTATAAAAAAATAAGCAATCCCCAGTACAAACCATCCCACAGCTCCTGTAATAGATGATATAACATAGTAGTGAATACTGATCCCTAACAATCCACAGCATAAAACTAACGATATATTGGGTTTTTTGAACAGCTTGAAAAGAAATGTTATTACCTGCACAAATATTATCAATAAAATTATGCTTAATCCAACATACCCTGTCTCCGCCAGTAGTTGAAAGTAAGAATTATGTGCAGAGCGAGTATTATAAAAATCATTGTTCATATATTTTAATCTATTATACTGACTTCCACTGGCAAAACTAATATTAAAATCATAGTCAAAATTTTTAAAATGGTGCAAGCCTACCCCGAATATAGGCGACTGCTGCACCAAGTAGCGAGATTTTTCAATCATCAACTCGCGAATAAGCCATGATTTATCAAATTTCAGATCGCCCTCACCTTTCCCCTTAATCAAGGAAGCCAGCCGTGGATTATAATTATCTACAAATCCTGAAACGGATTCAATCGAATCATCTGTCGGGACATAATTAGTATAAAAAAAAACTCCGACAAATATTATGGGCAAAAGCAGAAAGCGAAGAACTTTCTGCAAACGCCCGCTGAAGAGGTAGACAACCAAAAAAATTTCAATAATTATTATAATGCTTCCGGCCCTTCCTTCTGAAAGGAGGATCATAAGGGGATAGAATACTAAAAAAAAGAGAAAAATAATTATGTTGTATCGATACTTAACATAGAACAGACAAAGAGGTACAAGGCAAAGCAACTGAAACACGTAGGCATTCCGAGGAATGGAAAGCGAAAAGAATACAAATGAAAATGAAAATTTTACATGAAAAAAGTAGAACGATATGATTAGGAGGTTGACCGCCCAAAAGATGGTAGCCAGCATTAATTTCCAGTCGAACCGATAGCCATGGGTTTTAATAAATAATGCAAGGGACATCCAATAAACATATTGTAGCCATATCTGGGCATCTGCTAGAAATCCGGGTGATCTTTCCGAATAAGGCGCAAAAATCAAGGAAATTAATGCGATTGTAGGAAACAGAATAAATAACCAGTCGTACCACGAAGTAAGTTTAACCAGGTATCCCGTTAAGGTATACACCCGATAGGCGATGTATAAAAAAATATAAAAGCTTACCGAAGTGCCGATTGCAAGCGTTGGCCAGGCAAGGATAAAAACATACACAGCCAGCCCTTGCTGAATGTCTTTTGGAAAAAGTGCATTACTGTAAGGTCGAAAGATCGGATGATAACTCTCGACTCCAATAGTTGCGGCTGTTGTCTTCACTGTTGCTAAGGTAAATAGGCATTAACTGCACGGTAGCAGTTAAAAACCCTACAATATAACCGGTAATTTTTTGAAATTTGACCTTAGTTGGACGAATTAAAAAATTTATCAGCATACCTAAAATTCTGCCAACGGAAAACCATTGGTACCGGATAAATGCCGAAAATTTTGAAGTACCATTTAATCGGGAATATTCGAACGATAGAAATAATCGGGAATAGGCAACACGATTGCTAAACCGGTACTCATCTGTCGTGTACACGCTGTTATTTTGATCGTTGTGATTAAAATAGATTTCAGAATGAGCCCATAGGGTGCCAGTACATGATAAAGCATAACCAATAATCCTATCTTCTCCCCCGCCCAACTTTTTTTCAAATAAATCAAAGAGCGTAGTGCTTAAACCCAAAAACAAAAGTTCACGCTTTGCTACAAAAGCCCCACCTCCCACAAACTCGATTGGTTTCTTATCAACGCGTCTCCCGACCACACCATTAAAACCCATTTTGTTATCGGGTACAGACTGGTAGCCGGATAAATTTCTTATCTTTTCCCACATTCCGGTTTTGCCTATAACAGATCTTTCTTGGTTGGCCAGGAATATGTTTTCATTCCTGAACTTCAGATTAATTCCGGCATAACCTGACTTCATCAACATGGAAATATCTTCTGGAAAAGTTTCAAGAATAACTTCCATATCATCATCAAGAAACAATATATATTCATTCACGCATGCACTCATGCCTAACCAGCGCTGGTAGGGTTGATTGGGGTGTCTTGAATGAATAATCTTTAAGTTCGATGAGTTTCCGAAAGCAGTCGGTGGCAAGAGGTTGATAGAACTGTCAACCACTACGATAAGACCAAGTTTATGTTGATGTGCAAGAACAAGCAGCTGGTTGATCAACATGCTTACCTTTTGCGGGCGATTATAAGTAGTGATAACTACGTCTAACTTATTCATAGTACATCCACCATCTCATGATAAAAGTTGACATTCCTGTGAAGGAGTGTCTGGATAGAAAACCTTTCCAATGCAATCTCGCGCGCCTTAATACTCATTTCGGCAGTTCTTGAATCAAGCGCATTTATGACTTGCGATGCAAATTCTGCTGCTTCATCAATATTTACTAACCATCCGGTTACGCCATGTTGAATGATTTCTGGGCCACTCGCTCTGTTTGCACAAACAGGAAGCGTACCGCATGCCATTGATTCAACAATGGTTAATCCAAAGGCCTCGGCACGAGAGGGTAAAATAGTGAGCGCAGCACAGTTATAATATTCCACTATCTCAGTATGAGGAACCTTACTCTGAAAATTCACAGCTTGATAAGCAGATGATGTCAAAAGAGATAGTAGATGTTGTTGATACGGTGGATTTTCTGGCCCTATAAGCTTGAGTTTTAAGCGATGGTTTCGCTCGTGAATAAAATTGAAAGCTTTAAACAATTCTTCCAATCCTTTGCGCGGATGAATTCTGCCAACATACAGCAATAAATCTTCATCACGCATACCAGCAACAGGATGAAAATGCATGCAATCAACCATGTTATAAATTACCGTAAAGCTTCGTGACAGGGCGAAACTTTTTAATGTAACATTGCCCATATGCTTCGATACAGCTACAAGCTCATCAGCTAGTTTAAGCTGAAGCTTCTCAAAAAAATATAAAAGACGGCTCGCCCTTTTCTTTTCATAAAATGCGTGCGCACTGTGCGCGCCATGCATACGCACGACCAATTTGGCTCGCCTTGGTTTTCTCAGTAAAGGCCCGCTCCAGTCAAAGCTCTCAACAATATCAGGCATAAATTCAACTTCAATCTTCCGCATGGCTCGAGTAAGGCAGATGCGATCAAGTATAGCCTGAATAATTTTCTCTTTGATAAGGAACGAGCGCCTAGCAAGTGAATACACTTTTACTCCTTCCCGGATTTCAACTTTATCCGCCTTTAAACCTTCATAATATCCAAGTACAGCAACCTTGAAATTTTGTTTAACTAATTCTTCTGCAATCGTTTTTGTTATTATTCCAATACCACCGTAAGGGGCAGGTGGATATTCATTGCAGATAAACAGGATCTTTAATTCATTCATCTTTGAAGATTACTCTCAAAAAGCTTTGTATAGCGCTCAACTTGTTCACGCAGGGTAAAATCCGAAACCATGCGAGCCTGAGCCTGTCGGCCCAATCGTTCTCGGCTGGCACGATTCGCTATTAATTCACCAAGCGCTTCGGCAGCTGCTTGCGCATCGTACCGCGGAACCACAATACCCGTTTGCCCATGCAGCACATTTTCCGGTAACCCGCCTGCATCCGAAACCACACACGGGATACCAAATTGCTGAGCTTGCATTACCGCATTATTAAAGCCTTCACCGATCGAAAGTGATAAAAAAATATCACTTTGCGCCAGATACTCATCAATTTCGGATTGAGATCTCCAGCCGACAAAACGAACGCAATGCTGAAGAGATAATCTACTTATCTCAACCATTAATTCTTCCTTTACTGGCCCGTCCCCTACAATCAAATACTCAAGAGAGTCATGGCCGAGTTTGTTCAATACCAAACGAATAGCCTTCAGGGCATGCATATATCCCTTAATCCAATACAATCGTGAAACAGAAATTATTCTGACCTCGGAACGCGTAGAATTTAGGGTTCTTGGTTTATCAATAGGTAAAATAGCAGGCGGAATTTTTGTTATCGCAGTGGAACTGAATCCTCTTTGCACGGCTGATCTTTCCAAGTAATCACCTAAAACGTGCAAGTGAGTAATTTCTTGGAGAATGTGATCAAAACCTTCAGGATGTAAATCAAAATCCTGACCCCGGCTACTTACAATTACCGGTGTTTGCTTAAAAAAAGTCTGAATCGAAAAATGAAGTGCAGTCTGTAAAGCATTAATGTAAACAAGGTCAAATTGCTTACCAATTAGGGTGTGAAAAAACAAAACTTGCCCCATTGCTTTCCGGAATGTAAAACAAGTCTGACGTAAATGAATTATCATGCGTACTGTGGCAATCGGGTGCATGAAGAATGTGGCGATTGGCTTCAAAATTTTCCACGGATTCAATGAAAAACTCCAACGATACACAGCTTTTGATAACACAGCAGAGACGGCTTCTTTACCAATTAACTGTTCTGCAAATGCAACATCATCAGGTTTATTGAAAATCAGAAAATGGAGGTTCGTAAATTTTTCATTCAAGCCACCGAACAGATATACAAGATATGGATGTTCCTTGCTTGGCCAGGTCGTAATCACAATTAAGATTTTAGCAGCTTTGCTTGACAAGTCTTTTGAACCTGACATAGTTAGTTAGTTAGTTAGTAGTTAATTCAGTAGCAAGTTTACGGGTAAATTCCTCAGCACCCGTTTTATTTAAATGTTGTGAATTGTAAAAGTAAGTTTTATCAAACGACATACTATCTCGACTATAATCAAAAAATTTTATAGAATGACGGTTAGCAAGGGAATCAAATAGGGTAAAGATAGCGCTACGGTTTTCCACATATTGCTGACCCTCGATATACTCCGGAGGATATACAAAGATTATCACAATACCTTTTTTTCCTGCGTCCCGCAGAAACCGGGCAAAAGAATTCACAAGTGCGGTATCAATCTTTTGCTGGTATTGTGACAAACGTGATTTCGCTTTTAATAAATCATCCGTCCACGACTGATTTTGTCCTGCATATCCGTGGTACCGATTTGGTTTGTTGCCAGCGGGATTTAACATAATTCGAAACGCGTACAGTGCGGTATTACTATATCCTATATATCGCCATGCAGGTACATACCGATCCCAAAAATCAAATTCATTATAAGATTCAATTGATTGAAAGATAGTTACATTGTTAATATTTGGCAAAAATTGGGATGGATTAGGAAGCAAATTGCGTTTCGTAAACATAAAATAATCCAATGCAATAATGATTGTATCAGGTTTCTGATTATGTTTTATCATCAAGTTATGCCGGCACAGTTGCAAATTAAAATCATACCCATCACCTCCCAGGTTATAAACCTGTCGTTTCAAACTATCCTCCAAAATATAGGTATTCACATTAACCCAAGCCCGCGAAGAGCCGTAGATTACTGTTTTAGCATGAATATTTCCCTGTATAAGATCATTCCATACCCCCAAATCTCCCTGCATGGATTTCTGAAGTGATGAAGTAACAGCAAAATGAAGTATTCCGCCTGCGATAAATACGGGCAACATAAAAATTATCATTCCTTTAATAAACTTCTTCATCAGAATTGGAAATAAATAAACTGTTGGCCTTTGCCTGCAAAAAGGAATATCAATCCCACGATAGAATAATAGAACAGCCATCGGGTAACCATCGGCCACTGCGACCCCAACCGTTCAAGTGCATACTCGCCTTCACGGCCAAGCCACTCAAGGGTCAGAATCAGGATCAGTAACACGGGTAAAACGAATCCGATTTCCTGATGAATATATGATATTGTTTTTAAATAAGCGTCTTTTGAGGCAAGTCCGGTAAAAAGGTTTTCAACATAAAGCATGGCAGCAGATAAACTTTCTGCCCGAAAAAAAATCCAGGCAAAGCATGTTAAGGAGAAAGTCCCCATCATTTGTCCTGCCTCGGTCAACGATGGAAATAACCTGCCTTTTGCTACACTATCCAGATGCTGACGATTACTGTTTCGCAGCAATAAAGGAAGAAAATAAAATGCATGCAGCGCTCCCCACACAAGGAACGTCCAGTTAGCGCCATGCCAGAAACCACTCACTAGGAAAATAATAAGGGTGTTGCGGACAGTAATTGCGAGCCCTCTCCTGCTGCCGCCTATCGGAAAATACAGGTAGTCGCGAAACCAAGACGAAAGTGAAATATGCCACCGCCTCCAGAACTCTGCAATGTCGCGTGAGAAATATGGAAACGCAAAATTCCGAAGCAACTCAAATCCAAAAAGCCGGGCTGTTCCTAAGGCAATATCTGAATAGCCTGAGAAGTCACCATAAATCTGGAACGCAAACAAGATCACACCTAACACCAGCACACCGCCTTGATGCTGACTGGAGTTATTAAATATCAGGTTTACATGTTCTGCGCAGCCGTCAGCGATTACAACCTTTTTAAATAATCCCCAGAGAATCTGGCGAATACCGTTAATTGCCTGCAGATAATCAAATGTTCTGGGCCGCTGCACCTGAGGTAATAAATGCGTAGCCCGTTCAATAGGTCCTGCTACAAGCAATGGGAAGAAACTTACGAACACACTGTAGTCAACAAGGTTGGTGGTCGGAACAAATTTCCGGCTATAAATATCAAACACATAGGATAGCCCGTGGAATGTATAAAAAGAAATCCCTACCGGTAGGATAATACTCAGCATCCATGTATCGATCTGGATTCCGAGTTGCATCAACAACTCCTGGAAAGAGGTGACGAAGAAGTTATAGTACTTAAAAAATGCCAGGAACCCCAGGTTCACGACCACGCTAATCGCTAGCCATACTTTACGCAACTGCTGGCTGTTAGCCTGATGTATTTTTAAACCTGTGTAATAATCAAGAAACGTGGAAAAGAAAAGAAGGCCCAGAAACCGATAATCCCACCAGCCATAGAACACATAGCTCGCAATGAGTAACAGAAGATTTTGATAGGTATGCCTTCGAGCAAATGTCCAATAAACCGTGAACACCACCGTTAGAAAAATCAGAAATGTTATGGAGTTAAATAACATTGCAGCTATTGCTTGATCGCAGTTAACCAAAACTCAGAAAAAGTTATGGCATGATGGCGCACAGAAAACAATTCAACTGCTTGCGCAAAAGCATGTTCGGAACGTATCGTTAATACTCCAGGGTCTGATTGTATCGTGCGCAGCATAGCAGTCGCCAGGCTTTCAGGATTACCAACTTCAGCTAATTCGCCCGATGAGCCGGCTTCAACAACTTCCGTAACTCCTGGAAGGTTGGTAGACACAATAGGAACTCTCGCGAGCATGGCTTCTCCCAGCACATTAGGAAACCCTTCCTCTACACTTGAAAGAACAAACGCATACGCAGTTGAAAAGTACCGTTGAATTTCTCCATGATTCTTGTTTCCGGCAAGTTCAACATGGGCAGACAGGTTAAGATCACGGATCATATATTCCAGCATCTCACGCTGCGGCCCTTCACCAATTATTACCAGTTTAAAATCCCGACATGATTCAACTAATGTGCGGCAGGCAAGCAAAAGATCCGGGAAGCCCTTTCGCCAATGCAGTCGGCCTACAGCTAAAAAAAGGTTTCGTACAGGTGTTCGTTTAACTGAAGTCCAGGATTCATGTATACAAGTTCGGATGACAACGGTCTTCTTTTGATTTCCACAATACCTGTTCAGGGTAAATTTTAGATCTTCAGTTACCGCATGAATCGCCACAGCTTTATCGGCCACTTGAGCGAGTTGCGAAATATATTTATCGCCATAAACAACTGGGTCCGTTTGAACATCCGTTCCCCGTACACTGAATGTAAAGGGAATGTGCAAGCGTTCCGTCAGCCAAAGATGCCGCACTGCCAGGGAGGCAAAATGAAAGTGGATCACGTCAGGGTTGAGGGCACGCAGTTGCTGCTCCATCATTTTCTCGTAACTATTCACACAGTTTAAATATCGCAAGCGAACCAGAAATTTTTGCAACGCTGAAGCACGGTTACTATTAAAAAGTGCAATGCTGTCATTCAGTCCGGCTACCGCTTTCGGCACAGTTCCGGTTCTATCGGTCTGGCAATACGCCCATACTAGGTTTATGTCTGTATGTCCAACCAAAGCATTAGCATGCTGTCGTATAAATGCCTCGCCAGGATATGCGTTAAGAATTTCTACGACTCTCATGTCTCGCTACACTTTTCGGCAGATGAACATGGCCATATGCGCATAGCGCAAGCGGAATTTGTTTCCAGCATGATAGAAGTACTTTTTTAAGTAGTTACGAATTCGGGTTCGGCAAAAGTCTGAATTCCAGAACTTCATAAATAAGGTGTGCTCGCGTGTTAAAAAAGCAAGCGCTGCATAGGGGTAAACTTCTTCCACCATAAAACCATTGTTGCGGAGGATAGCGCTAAAGGAGGCTATATCGAAGTAGTATTGATGAAAAAACAAGTTATCATCACACTGTGCTTCATCTATTTGCGGAACCAGCTGCTGGTGCTTACTGCGAAGCGGATTCAAGTAAGGAACGGAAATCATGGCAATGCCGCCTTGCTTCAAAACTCGGTTCGCCTCTTTCAGTATTGCATCTGGGCCTTCCATAAAATGTTCCACTACACCAAACGAAAGATAAGCATCCAATGAATCATCTGCCATATCTAGGTTAAGCACATTTCCAACTTTTACATTAAGGTCAGGAAGATGCCTATTTACTTTTTGTACCACTTTTGGCTCATAGTCAATTCCAGTAACATTGGAGAATCCTCTGCTCACTAATCCTTGCACCATATGCGCTGGGCCACAACCTGCCTCTAAGATTAAATGTCCCGGTTTTAAATATCGAAATGCATAATGTTCAAACTCCTCCAGTTTGCCTTTATGAGCACTTTCGATCAATTTTTCAAAATATTCGTCTGTCCAATACTGTTTCCAGTATACTTCATGATCTGCTATAGCATGGAACAGCGCCAATCGGTTATTAAAGCTATAAAAACAAGTTTTAGGTTTTGGATTTGTTAACTTCATAAAAATGCTATTCTGCAAGTTTCGTATTATTCAGAATACGTAGGCCAAATATGGGTGCCACTTTCACATATAAATTCGGATATACTTTTTTCATTAAAAATAAATAATCATCAACATATCGTTTGAAAATTAGACGAAACAACACAATAAACATACATACAAAGACCAGAAACTGAAATACAACGTCACCCAGCAGTGTTTGGGTTGATCCAATTAATTGAATCGATACAACTGTTAATCCGCATAAAACAGAAACGACTAATATCGGCCAGACTACTTTAACCACAGTTAAATATGACAAATCTATCAATCGTACTGCACGCATAATTTGATATTGACCAGTGATTACCCGGGCTAAAGTTACGCCTACACAAATACCGATAAGGCCATATCCAGCGCCTATGATTATACCGGCCATAATAAAAAATGTATTGATCAGACTATTGTAAAATGCCAAATCATTTCTACCGGTCACTTGAAACAATCCTCCTGTAGGACTACTTATACTACGAGATATAGTAAAAATTAATAGGATTTGTAATGGCAATATTACCTCTGTCCAATTGGAGCCATACCAAATAAGTACTATATTTTTAGCAGCTGCGATTAGAAATGCTAATAACGGAAAACTTATAAAGGCAATTGATCCAATCATTTTCAGATAGGTATTGCGTAAGCGCTCTTTTTGATCAGAGATTTTTACCATAAAGGGATATGAAATCTCATTGATGATTGGTAAGATATTATTGGTAAATATATTACTTACTTGAAAGGCCAGGTTATAAACACCCAATGCTCCTACTCCTAAAAATTTCCCGGTTAACAAGGTGTCACCCTCATTGGCGAGTTTATTAATTAGCCTAGACCCAATTAACCCCTTACTGTAGGATGCAATCTCGCGCCAAAATTTAGTATTCAGGTTAAAACTCGGCCTAAAACCACTTCTAAAAATTAGATATATAAACAAAAATGGGCTTACAATTAATTCGGGTAATGCTATGCTAAAAACACCAAAGCCCAAAAAAGCAAACATAACTTTCAATACCGAAGCGATCGAAAAAGAAATGGTAGTAGCCAAAATGACCGGTTGAAAATTTAATTCCTTTCTAAAAATTGCGTTCGGCACAGTGCCCAACATTGAAAAGAAGAATCGACATGCCAAAATTACGGTAATCCGTTCAATCCTATTATCACCGTAAAAAAAAGCCCAGCTCGGTGCAACGGCAATTAATATTATTGTAATCAATAGTGCCGTAAAAAAGTTTAGCCAGAAAGCTGAAGAATAGTAAAGTTGAGGTTGATCTGTTTTTTTGTAAATGATAAACTCTCCTATGCCCCCTGTTCCTACAGAAGATGAAAATGCAATAAGAATTGATGAGATGGCTACGATTCCAAAAGATTGCTTATCAAGCTGGCGCGCCAAGTATGCCATAACACCAAGGTTAACCAGTACTGTCCAAAACCTTCGGAATGAAAGATAAACTATTGCTTTACCAGCTCTTTTTGAATACTCCACACCGCGGTTAGTTATGAACTCATGAGTATGGCTGGTTTACTCTGTATAATAACCACCCTCTTTCTTTTTAGCACCATAACCATAACCAAGTCCCGACTTATATATGTCATTTAGCAGGATACTGATATTCTTAATTTTTCCTGATCGATAATATTCATCGATACTATGCACAAATTCCTTGGGCGAATAATTCTGGCGCATGACAAATACAGTATGATCTGCAAATTTTGACATAACAAACGCATCCGTTACAAGGGCTAATGGAGGTGTATCCAGCAATACAAAGTCATAGATTTCCAATGCCTTCTTTATAAAGTCGCCAAACTTATTAGTTAATAATAATTCCGAAGGATTTGGAGGAACAGGGCCACCACTGACAAGGA
>CAZNRJ010000034.1:11902-15643 GCA_964574945.1 uncultured Ohtaekwangia sp.
ATCCGAAAGTCCGGACAGGTACGTACTAAGACCAAGTTCATTGGCTCTATCAAAATCCTGAAAAATCCGTGGCCTCCTCATGTCTGCACCAACAATCAACGTTTTCTTTCCAGACATAGCAAATACGGTAGCCAGGTTGATTGTTGTAAAGGTCTTTCCTTCCCCACTGATGGAGCTGCTTACCATAAAAACCTTTTTTACTTGATTACCCGTGAAGAAATTAAGGTTTGTACGCAAAGCTCGAAAAGATTCTGATAACCCAGACTTTGGCTTTTCCTTAACCGCCAAGCTTGACATACCTCCACTATGACCAATCCCGCCAATGAAGGGAATGGAGGTGACTTTATCTATATCCTCTTTCGATTGAACTTTATTATTTATCAATTCAAAAGCGACAAACGCTATTAAAGGTACAACAAGGCCAAGTATTAGAGCAATCGTATAATTCTTAACGGGTTGCGGGGATATCGATTCTCCTAGCATTGGGGGATTGACTGCTATAATATCAGACGTGTTAGATGCTTTGGATATTCCCGCTTCAGATAGTTTCTGCATCAGAAAAACGTAAAGATTCTCCAGCAATGAATAATTTCGTTGCACGGCTACCAATTGTCGCTCTGAAGCAGGTAAAAGTTGTAATTGTTTTTCCGTATCCGTCAACTGCTTTTTCAAAAAATCCATCTTGATTTTATCGGTAGACTGTAAAGTCTTTAGGGCCTCATCTACATTTTTCTTTATTTCATTTATGCGTTCTACCTTGGCTGTAACTATTGGATTTGAATTCCGTTCCTGATTCAGGAACGTTTTTATTTCCAGTTGAAGATCTATCATTTTAGATAGTAGGGAGGCCAATACCGGATCATCGATACCCATGGAGGAAGGCAAGATAATCTGATCCAGGTTACCTTCACTTTTTGATAAATACTCCGTTAGATATTGGAAATAATTTTGCCTGATTAACAATTCTGCTTTTTGCAATTCAAATGTTTCTACTTTTGCAAACATTCGCTGTGCTTCTGCACTCATATCTTTAACCCTGCCGCTATTTCCAAAGCGTTCGAGTTGATATTCAACAGTTCGTAAAGAATCTTTAATGCCAACCAGTTGCTCTTGAATGAATAAAATAGTTTGTTCAGCCGTTTGATTTTTTTTATTCAGATCCCGTTGACTGTATTCCTGAACCAGTTTATTTAAGAAGTCAATTTCCTTCTCAGGATTCGTACCCGTTATGCTTAAGTTTATTATTCCGGCACCCACCTCTGCCCATTCAACCTGCAAGCGACCTATGTATGATCCTGCCACCGATGTTGGGTTGGAAATAGTCATTAAAAAAGGAATACCTATGTAGGGTTTCAAATTCCTCCCGGGGATTTTACTAATACACAAGCTATATCCATCAACCACAATTGAGTCTCCGATAATATACTGCTGTACCTGTTTATTCTCGGTACTTGAGAATTTTGAAAGGGTGAAATGTTTTTCATCCGCAAGGGTAAAAAGAAATTGGCCAGATTTAAAATCTTCCTGGTTACACCATGCCGCCTTCACTGGCATATAATCATATGCCTCGGTGGTCATAATATAACCTTCGCGATAAAAAGAAACATGAAAGCTCAGGTCTTTGATCACTTTTTCCACCAACGGATAGGAACGGATAATATATGGCTCATTTAAATAATTTCTATAGCCATCCAATAACGAGTTCTTGAATATGAATTCACCACCGGCTGTTTCCTGTACTTCACGAATTACTATTGAAGCATTTACAGGATACGTTCTCTGAGTATAACGGTTTTTATAAAATGCAATGGTAAACGCAACAACTAATGAGAGTATAATCACATACCAAAAACGGATAGCCCTGGCCAACACCCGCTTAAAATCCAATGTAAAACCCTGTGGTTGGTTTTTTTCTTCCGAATCAAAAAAAATATCGGCCATTTAATTAGTTGTTGAGTTAATAAGGGTAATGGTTATCAATAAAAGGGAAAGGGAAGAAATAATCAGGGCTAAGTTCTTACCAAAGTAAGTCTGGTAGGGCCTTTGACGAAGCGCGGGCACTATAAGGATATCATTTTGATACACATAGTACTCTGGTGAGTTAATAAAATTCTCATCCAACAAATTCAAATAGCTAACCTGAGCTTTGCCATCAACCTGCCTAATGAGCTTAATGTTCCTTTTATCGGCAAAGTCGGTAAGGCCACCGGCCAATCCAATAGCCTCCATATAATTTACCCTGTTATTTGCCAGTATAACTGTCCCTTCCCGCTTCGCCTCTCCCAGGATCGTGAACCGGAAGTTGATCAACCGAACTTTAACAACAGGTGAATCTAAGTATTGATCTGCCAAACTTTGGAGCTTAGTCTGAACTTCATAAACGGTAAGCCCTGCAACTTTTACTTTACCTAAAACCGGGTAGGTAATTTCACCTTGCGGGTCAACCAATTCACCAATCAAAATTGCATTCCCCTGGTTGAGGTTTTGATTTTGTTGTTGATGTTGAACACTCATATTGAAAATATCATACTCCTCCGGGGTAAGGCTTTCAAACCTAACGGAGATATTATCCTCAGGCTGAATCCGGTACTCAAACTTCTGAAGATCATAGGACCGGATGATGGTATCCTTAGGCAACTCCTTCACATTCACATCCCCCTTCTGAAGATATACATACTTCTTATTGGTTACACACGAACTAACAAGAAGTGACAAGGCAAGCAAGTAGAGAAGTAAGCGCATCAATTTTGTCTCTGAAGTTTCCAAAAATTATGAATCGAAATCAAAAATTCTTTCATCTCCTTCAATGGCACCATATTGGGGCCATCACTCAATGCCTTTTCGGGATTGGGGTGAGTCTCAATAAAAAAACCATCCACTCCCGCAGCGGCAGCAGCTTTTGCAAGATAGGGTGCATATTGCCGATCTCCCCCACTCTTGCCACTCAACCCACCCGGGCGCTGAATGCTATGGGTTACATCAAAGATAACCGGAGTATAACTGCGCATGATAGGTAAGGAACGTATATCCACTACCAGGTTGTGGTATCCAAAACTGGAACCACGTTCGGTTAAAAATACATTGTTGTTTCCTTCGCCCCGCACCTTGTCAACCGCATACTTCATATCTTCAGGCGCCATAAACTGACCTTTCTTCACCTTCACGGGTTTACCTGTTTTTGCAGCAGCTACCAATAAATCAGTTTGGCGACAAAGAAACGCAGGAATCTGAAGCACATCCACAACAGCCGCTACTTCTTCGCATTGATTTGATTCATGCACATCCGTTACAACTGGGACTTTTAAATCATTTCGCACCATGGATAAAATCTCGAGCCCCATATCCATCGAGGGCCCGCGGTAAGAACCTGAAGATGTTCGATTCGCCTTGTCATAAGAAGCTTTGAAAACATAGTCGATACCCAATTCTTCACAAATTGCTTTCACATGCTTCCCTGTTTCCATGCAGATATCATAACTCTCGGCAGCACAAGGCCCTGCAAAGAGCACCATGCGATCGCCACCAAGGGCAATTTTATTTGTAATCGAAACTTTGTCCTTGAATATTTCCACTTTGTGATTAAATCAAAATTGTTTTGAATAAACTGTTATCGAAGCCATTAAAAGCATCGCGAGCTAAAGCTTCAAAATAGTTAAACTTTATTGACTTGAAATCGAATGAAGACGGAAACGCTACCTCTTGTAATTTATCCATATTGAATTTAAGAAAAAAATTTGCAAT
>CAZNRJ010000034.1:15653-17652 GCA_964574945.1 uncultured Ohtaekwangia sp.
TCTCATGTTCTGCAACCCAGGCATCTTTTTGTTTTGCATGATTGATCATTTCCTCCCAGTTAAAAGAAAAAGCCAGGCTTAAAAATAACACATCAATAAAATCCTTGGCAGCTGATCGCGAAAGCGCGGTAATTTTATTGGTAAGAATATTTTCCCATGTATCAAGTAAATAACCAGAAGGGCTCCTATCTGGTAAACCCACTCGATACTTCACATCGTTTACAAATTCCAATTTTAATTTCACATTATTGCGTTCAACAAAAACCCGACAAAACGACTCATCCTTTAATCCCCAACTAACTTTTCCGGTATCATTTATTCCTCTCACTACTTGCTCTACTGCTTGAGTAAAATTAGAACTTCTATTAACAAAAAAATCCAAATCATCTGAAAATCGATGGTTTAATAAAAATCTACTGAGGTTAGTGCCACCCGTTAAATAAAAAGGAGTATCAATCTTTCCAACGGCAGTCAATACTTCGTCTTGCAAAGGATACAATTTATTAATATAGTAATCTTCTGACATTTGAATATTTCTCACGCAACGATCTTGGAAATAATGAAACTAGAACCTGATCCGACAATGCCTCTTCTATCCTACTTTTAGGAATAATTTTTCTAACTAGATGCCAATTAAAGCTATTCACAATTTTTGCGTAAAGATTTGAACGTGTGAATCCATTTATAGTATCTATATCGCCCATTAGCAGCAAATAAAGTTGCTCAGGGCTATACGTTAAATCCCATGAAATCATTTTTAAATGCTCAAGTATTTCTTCCTTGCTTAACATATAAATTTCTCACTTCAAAATCTTATCAAGTACCCCTTTCGCTGCCAGCACCAAGTCGCTGATATCACGCGCCACACCCTGGCCCCCTTTTGATTCAGTAACAACATCTACTCTACTCTTTACATAATCCCGCGCATCAGCCGGGCAAGCCGCTAACCCACACGCATCCAGAATTTTCAAATCATTAATATCATCGCCTATATACGCAACTTCTTTCTTCTTCAGTTTGTGAAACTGGATAAGTTTTTCAAATACCGTGTACTTATCCATGATTCCCTGGTGACAAAAATCAAGCTTTAACTCAGCAGCCCGGTTACTCACCACTTTCGATTCGCGTCCGGTAATAATCCCAACCAGAATGCCAGCCTTTTTCAAGTGACTTATGATATACCCATCCTTTACGTTAAACTCTTTGCTCTCGCGACCGGTATCATCATAAATGATTTTTCCGTCCGTAAGCACGCCATCCACATCAAAAAAAATGGCCTTGATTTGGGCCGCCTTCTTTATTTGTTCCTTTGTATACTTTGTCAGTACTTCTTTTACAGGCATTTACTGCGAAAATTCTTAATAAAAGGCTAAAATTAGGAAAAAAATCAGATACTGGATACTAGATACAAGATGCTGCACATTTGTTTCCAGGAACCAGCGACCAGAAACCAGAATCAAACTCTATGAAACTACTTAAAGTCGGATTGCCTTTCGTCATCACGGTTGCACTCATTTATTTCTTAAACAACAGTTGGAACTTTGGTAGTCCTATCCCTGCCTTGGGCAAGTTCCTAAATCCCTTTGGCGGCTTTTGGCAAAACGCAGAAACTAAACGTATTGATAATGAAATCCTTACTCTAAAAGGATTAAAAGACGAGGTGATTATTCAATATGACAGTTTGCTGATTCCACATGTGTTTGCAAAGAATGATGAGGATCTCTATCTCGCGCAAGGTTACATCACAGCAAAAAACCGGTTGTGGCAAATGGAATTCCAGACGCATGCTGCTGCCGGCAGGATTTCAGAAATTATTGGTAAAGCCGCCCTTGATTACGATCGCACACAACGCAGGCGCGGAATGGTGTTCGCTGCAGAAAATGCACTGAAGTCTATGGAAGCGGATCCTGTTGCCAAAGCAATGGTAGATAGTTATACCCGAGGCATCAATCAATACATCGAATCATTGAACTATAAAAACCTGCCGCTCGAATACAAA
>CAZNRJ010000035.1:0-17575 GCA_964574945.1 uncultured Ohtaekwangia sp.
GGTGTATCGTATAACGATACACCGGGAGTCACTAATTCAGTTACACCACGCTTTACAATTCCCTTAACAAATCGTGGATCTTCCAATTGATCGCAAATAGCAACGCGATTGCCGGCCCGAACTAATTTCGGCAAATACGTATCGAGGGCATGATGCGGAAACCCGGCCAACTCAATCTCCGAAGCTGAACCATTTCCCCTTTTTGTTAATGTGATATCGAGAACTCCTGCCGCGCGGATGGCATCCTCGCCAAAGGTTTCATAAAAATCGCCCACCCTAAAAAGCAACAAGGCACCCGGGTATTTTGCCTTGATGGCATTATACTGCTTCATAAGGGGTGTTTCCATTGCTTTCTCTCCGGCCATACTACTACGCGTATTTAAAATTTGAACTACTCTGTTTTATGCTCTTGCACGCTTCGTAGTACAAGTGGTTGGCAAATATAGAGGCAAGTTGGCAGAACTACAGGCGCAAAAAGTAAGAATTAGGGGCGCTCATTTTGCCCCAAATGAACTCCCTTCACCCCATTACGATAAATTTTATTGCAACCCTGCCACCAGTAATTAAGTTTGTAGGGTATGGAAAATTTACAAACCCTGAATTCCGGTGGTTCCATGTCAGTATCTGCGCGATTCACTGATTGGTTAAATTCCCCATTCCCATTTTATTTAAATGACGATCGGAAAAATTTTCTGTTTATAACCGTAATGAGTGCATTTGTCACCGCATTCCTTTACTTGTTCAAAACCGATACTGAATTTGGTTTTACCGATGGATTGGAGTGGTTGCATGGGTTAATAACATTTGGAGTCCTGTGCTTTAACATATTATTGCTTCCGCGGATATTTCCTTCCTGGATGGATCCCACAGCCTGGTCGATCAAAAAATATATCTGGATAAATATTTTGCACCTGGCCTTCATCTGGGTAATTGCAACCATTTTGGAAAAGATATTTTTCTGTCCTTTTGATATGGCCTGGATCGTTGTGGCCAAGCACACCATGGGGCAGGTATCCATTAAAGGGGTGATCCCTATTGCACTATGCACCTTGTTTCTTAAAGCACAAATACTCCAGGAAAATCTTCGTGAGGCAATCCGGACTAATCAGGAATTGCGAAAAATCCAGACCCTCAAGAAAGAATCTAAAGAATCCGTAAAAATGGCAACAGTGGTCACACTGTATTCCGATACCAGCGAAAGCCTTACGTTTAACCTACCCGACCTGCTTTTTATTCAGGCAGATGATAACTACTCAACCGTTATTTGGAATGAGGCCGGAACAATTCAGAAAAAACTACTGCGCGTGAATTTAAAGAACCTGGAATCGCAACTCAATAATTCCTTTACGCTGCGTTGTCATCGTTCCTATATTGTAAACGTGAATGCCATCGCGGCCATTAGCGGAAACACAAACGGGTACAAGCTAAAAATCAACGGCTCTGATTTTTCAATTCCGGTATCGCGCCCAAAAGGAAAAGAAGTGATGGAAAAGATCAGTCAGTTGCGGAACATGATGGAATTGAGCTGACCGTTTACCCCAAAACTTCTGCAGTTTACCTCACAGTTTTTCAGCTCCCATCAAATTCATGTTTCCTCACCCCTTTGCGGGATAAATTTTACCTGACCGGATACTTGTTTGCGTTTTTTCGAAAACTAAAACACTATCCACATGAAAACATTTATAACTACATCGCTGCTATTCATTTCAACCTTGCTGGCCGCTCAATCACCTGTTGAAATCCCTAAAACAGAATTTAAAGTATCGTTGCCGGAAAACAGTGTGTCAATTAAACCCGGAGAAAACAAACAGGTAGCCATGACTATCACCCGTTCAAAAAGTTATAGTAAATTAAATGCCGAACTCGGTACCTTTAGTCCGCTCCCAAACGGGATAGCCGTCTCCTTTGATCCGAAGGAAGGAAATTTTGATACGGGAACTGCAAGTATCTCCGTTGCACCTGACGTTCCGGCCGGAACCTACTCAATCGTGATGGGGGCAATCATCAATTACAAAAAGAAAGGCAGTATACTTGAGATAAAAGTAGACTGAAATGAGAAGGTCTGCCATTGAAGGGCAATGTTATTTGCCTTTCAATGCTACGATCAACCACATCTTATCACTTTTCTCTTTCGTGCGGTCAACAAATGGATCTTGCTGTTTAAGGATTGTAAAGCCGGCTTTTTTTAAATCTTCCAGTGCAAAGCTTATTCCCAATTCATGTTTTCTTTCCTGATCGGCCCGCGATAAGTCCCTTCGCTCATCAGCAATGGCCTCGCACATTACTAAGCGGCCATTGGGTTTTAGGGAAGACTTAATATGCTGAAGAATCTCATCATGATCATCAATTTCATGATATGTATCCAGGATGATAACTGCGTCTAACGAATTCAGTGGCAACCTGGGATTGTCATAGTCGCCTTTAATGATTTGCACATTCGTGAGATTTCTCTTTTCGAGATTCGCTGCTAACTTATCTAACTTCGTTTGCTCTACATCAACAGCATATACTTTTCCTTGAGCGCCAACTGCCGCGGAAAGTTTCATTGTCATGTAGCCTTCGTGACAACCGACATCAGCTACCTGGCTTCCTGGTTTAAGATTTAATTGTTTGATAAGTTCATCGGCTTTTTGCCACCGGTCACGATCAGCCCAGGCGCTTTCGGTATAGACATTTTTCCACGCATCCTGAGCATATAGCTTGCCACCGAGTAATAAAAGGCCAATACAAATAAACCGGATCATAGCACTACAACGAAAAATTTGATCCATCGATTGTTAAATAATTCATAATGTTGGTGTTACTTAAAATGACAGCAATAATGCCCAAGATAGGTCAATCTACCAGTTGCTTTATCATTGCTGTTTTAACCAATTATGTTTCTTAACCAAAAATTGCTACGCAACTATCAAGATACTCGTACCTTGCTGCAAAAAAGTGAACTCGCGACATGAAGAAGCTTTCTCTTGATGAACTCGGTCGTATTTCTGTAGATCAATTTAAGGATTCAGAAAAAATACCGGTTTGTATTTTATTGGATAATGTGCGCAGTCTGCACAATGTGGGTTCAGCGTTTCGAACCGCTGATGCTTTTCGCATTGAAAAAATATTCCTTACGGGAATTACAGGCACACCTCCCCACCGCGAAATTCAGAAGACAGCGCTGGGCGCCACCGAATCCGTAAGCTGGGAACATTCGGAAAGCACAGCACCTGTACTTCAAAAATTAAAAGACGAAGGTTATACGATTGTGATTGTTGAACAAACAACAGATAGTTTACCGCTTCAATCATTCTATGGTGAAAACGGTAAGAAGTATTGCCTGGTATTTGGAAACGAAGTGCACGGGGTAAGTGAAGAAGCAATCGCCTTAGCCGATCTGGCATTGGAAATACCACAATCAGGCACCAAACATTCATTAAATATTTCGGTGTGTGTGGGTATTGTTGTGTGGGAGATTTTTAGAAAATTACAATTTTAGATGTATGAATTACAGATGAAAAATCTATTCACTCGTAATCCGTACTTTATAAATTCGATCTTTATTTCACAGGAACCAGTTTGCTGATCGTGCCAGGGTTTTCAGTGGCAATATAGATGTATCCATCGGGACTTTCTACTACCGCACGCACGCGTCCAATCTTTTCAAGGATTCTCTCTTCTGCAACAAATTTTCCATTGGCAACTTCAACCCGCGCAACCAATTGAAAAGACAAAGCGCCTACTAAAAAATTTCCTTTCCAGTTTGGATACTTATCGCTGGTCACCATGGTCATCCCGCAAGGGGCAATGGAAGGAACCCAATAGCGAATGGGTTGCTCCATGCCTTCTTTTTCAGAAATATCCGAGATTGGTTTATCGTCATAGTTAATACCCCAGGTAATTACGGGCCAGCCATAATTTTTTCCTTTCTCAACTTTATTCAATTCATCCCCGCCTTTTGGGCCGTGTTCATCGTCCCAAAGTATTCCTGTTGTTTTATCATAAAATAACCCTTGCGGATTGCGATGACCGTAGGACCAGATTTCAGGTTTTGCCCCGGCTGTATTTACAAATGGATTGTCTTTGGGAACTCGCCCGTCTTCATGAAGCCGCAGGATTTTTCCCAGGTGATTTGTTAAATCTTGTGCGTTTTCTTTCTTGCCGCGTTCACCGGAAGAAAAGAAAATATATCCTTTGCCATCAAACACAATGCGCGAGCCAAAATGCACACCTGAATTTGAAGTTGGCAACGCCTTGAACAATTCTTCCAGGTTGGTAAGCGCATTGCCTTGCAGCTTGGCACGGGCAACTACTGTTCCCCCGCCATTTTTATCATCAGGTTTTGAGTAAGTCAAATAGATCCAGCCATTTTTTGCATACTCCGGATGCAGTTGAATATCCATAAGCCCGGCCTGGCCATTGGTATAAACTTTTGGCACACCGCTGATTTTTTCATTCAGCAGTTTACCGTCTTTTATGATTCTGATTTCCCCGTCTTTCTCAGTCACTAACGCACGGCCATCCGGCAAAAATGCCATCCCCCACGGGCGCTGAAGCTCTGTGGTAATTGATTCTAAAACAAACTTTTGTTTTTCTGTGGTGATGGTTGAACCTGCAACAGGCTGTGCTTTTGTAATTACTACACAACTTAAAATCGTTACCAAACAAATAAGTTTCTTCATAGTTTTCTAATTTCTTTTTTACCGCAAAGAAAATTCAAACCCACCTGGCATGACTCCATTTTGCGCAGCGCAAGTTATAATAATTGTTAGTAAAACACTTTATCAGGTTCACATATCGAAAAATGAGGGTCCGTAATATTGCTTTACGTTTAAGAATACGGATATAAAAATTATTCGTTTCGAAGTGTACAAAGGACGAATTACAAGGTACAATCCGTCCTTTACGTTTTAATAATCCCGCAAGAATCCGGCAACAGATATCAAGAATCCACACAATCTATGCACCTTTGCCTTTTAATTTATGATGACGTCCGTTTCAATAAGTGATATCCGAAAAGAATTGCAGCACATAGATTCAGATGTATTGCAAACACTTTGTCTTCGGTTAGCCAAATACAAAAAGGAGAACAAAGAGTTGCTGAGTTATCTGCTTTTCGAAGCACATGACGAGCCGGGATATATACAGCAAGTGAAAACTGAGATTGAATTACTGTTTGAAGAAATCTCAGGCCGTAATTTATATCTGACTAAAAAGATCCTTCGTAAAATATTGCGCTATACTAACCGACAAATAAAATACTCAGGCCTGCTCCGGACTGAGTTAGAGTTGCGGATTTACTTTTGCGAAAAGATGGTGAACGCCCGGATTCCTTTGAGCACAGGAACCGTTTTGTATAATTTGTATCAGCAACAACTTAAGAAAATCAGTAGTGTACTCTCAAAATTACCTGAAGACCTGCAAGCGGATTATTCCAATGAGTTAAAGAGCATCTATTATGAGTGAACAACCCAACAATCCGCTACATGGTAAAACCCTTGAGTTCATTCTGAATTTTTTGGTTGATAAATATGGCTGGGATGAATTAGGCGAGCGTATTCCGGTAAACTGTTTTCTTAACGATCCAAGCATAAAATCAAGCCTTACTTTTTTTAGAAAAACTCCCTGGGCCCGAAAGAAAGTGGAAGATTTATATCTTGACTCCATTTAGAGTTTAAACAATTTAACGTACGACCCCGTTGGGGTCGCTCGTTTATAGAATGAAATGCTTTCTATAAATATGCGACTCCTGCGGAGTCGAACAGAATATTTGGTAATATGATCCATTCATAGTTAATATTTCCCAGCTCCATAAAATGAAATAGAAGAGTCTGATTGATCAAAAAAATTAACACCTTTGCAAGGTCATTATTTGAGTTACTGTAAATGTCCGATCGGTATAATCAACGCGGGGTATCCGCCAGCAAAGAAGATGTTCACCAGGCCATAAAAAACCTGGACAAAGGTCTTTTCCCCAAAGCGTTTTGCAAAATTGTGCCCGATCAATTGGGTGGTGATGATGCCTATTGTACCATCATGCATGCGGATGGTGCAGGCACCAAATCATCATTGGCTTATATTTATTGGAAAGAGACCGGGGACCTTTCGGTGTGGAAAGGAATTGCACAAGATGCCATCATCATGAACATTGATGACTTGCTTTGCGTAGGCGCCACCGGACCCATCTTGTTGTCATCTACGATTGGAAGAAATAAAAACCTGATTCCCGGTGAAGTAATCTCAACCCTCATCAACGGCACCGAAGAAGTATTAGAAATGCTCCGCCAGCATGGAATGGAAATTTATAGCACCGGTGGCGAAACAGCCGATGTAGGTGACCTGGTGCGCACCATTATTGTAGATAGCACAGTAACCGCACGCATGAAGCGCAGCGATGTAATTGATAATGGAAATATTCAGGCGGGTGATGTGATTGTTGGGTTGGCTTCTTCCGGCAAAGCAACTTACGAACATGAATACAATGGCGGTATGGGCAGCAATGGACTTACCTCCGCGCGGCACGATGTGTTTGCCCATCTGTATGCTGACAAGTATCCTGAAAGCTACGACAAAGCAGTGCCTGAAAATTTAGTCTACTCAGGCAACTATAAAGTGACTGACGAGATTCCCGGTGCACCACTAAACATGGGTAAGCTGGTGCTTTCACCCACACGCACGTATGCCCCGGTAATGATTGAGATTTTAAAAAACCTGAGAAACCAGATCCATGGCATTGTGCATTGCAGCGGGGGCGCACAAACCAAAGTGCTGCATTTTATTGAAGACTTACACGTGATTAAAGATAATCTCTTTGAGATTCCGCCACTCTTCAAATTCATACATGAGGCTTCAGGCACCGACCTAAAAGAGATGTACAAGGTATTTAATATGGGGCATCGCATGGAACTTTATCTTCCTGCTTCAGCAGCTCAACAGGTCATAGACATTTCGAAATCATTTGGAATTGAAGCCCAGGTGGTGGGACGGGTGGAGGCAGGGGCCAGGCAGGTGACGCTAAAAACTCCTAATGGGGAGTTTGTTTACAGGTAAGATTTCGCTGTTTTATAAAAAAGTTAAGTTGAGTTAATCTTCTTCAAAATTTTTCCTTACCTTTCTTATGCGTGAAAGTCTTGAAGGGGGGAAGTGATTCTGCACACTTTTTAAATCTTACCTCTTATGAAAGATGACAATACTTTCGGACCGTTTTTTAACCTTCCACTGAATTCAGGAAATGTTGTTGAAGTTTCTATTGGACCGAATGGAAAATTGACGTTGAATACAGATTTGTGTGAAGGCGGTAGATATTGGATAATAGTGTACACTTCTGGTATGGAGGAATTCTTACGCATTCTCGCTGTTAATCCGCAAATCGTAGAATATAAAAATGCCAGCACAAGTGGAATTGATCTTATTGTTACTCATTGGAAAGAGATTGATGGGGAAATTGTTCAGTGTAATCACGAAAAATAAGTTTTATGGCAATACGTACCAGTATAACAACAACTGATGCAGGTGGAACAGCAACAACTACCACTGTTAATTCCGCATAAAATGAAGCTCCTAAGCTTATCTTTTATTTTTATACTCGGTGCCTTATCCGCGCACAGTCAAGCAGATTTTCAAAAAGACATTTCAAAAAGAAAAGCCAAAATTTATAGTTTCACAGGCACCAGCTTGAACGTTGAGGTTGACTTGGGGGAAAGTAAACATACCTCAGTTATTATTTCTATTACATTCAACGATGGCTCAAAACCGGAGTCTATGTTTATTGGAATTGATTCGGCTTTCCAAAAGTCCACATCTAACATTAAATCCGTAACCATTAAACATAAAAAGAAATTTCTCATAAGGTTCTCTCAAAAAATAAAGGATGATGAAAAGGACTCAAAAGGGACAAGGCGAATAAAAACAAATCGCGTTAGAATTTCTTCAGAATCGGCAGGAGGTAGTTCAACATCTACCACAGTAAACTCGGCATGATTGCCAAGCTAAAATATATCAGTCTTGCGCTGATTTTGATTAGCAATTTAGGGCTCGCGCAAAGTGAAGAAATAGAAAGAAGCTTTGAAACAGAAAATACAGTAGCCGCAACTTTTTATCTCAAGTCTGTAACAAATCCAATCCAACGGGCGCTACTTGAGGCTGAACTTCTCTTTTTAGAGGGGAATTATAAAAAGTCCCGCGAAACATTGCTCCTCTTTAAAAATCAATTTACCTCGGATCTTGAAAAAGGCAAATTTCAATTATTAACTGCCCTACTGGATCACAAGCAACAGAACTACCTGGAATCAAATAAAGCTTTCGATCTGGCCGAGAAATTTTTTGAGAACTGTGAAACAAGAGATAACCTTATCGCACAATCAAATTATTGGCATGGATATGCCCTCCTCGAACAGAAGAAATTAAAACTCTCAATGCAAAATCTACTTGCTTCACTAAAATTTTATCGACAAGATTCAGCTCGCTTTTATGCAAAAAATGCAAAATTATTTCTCTGGATAGGAACTGTCAAAAATGAAGAACAAGACTTCGATTCTTCAATCTATTTCCTTAAAAGATCTCTCAATATTTTTGAAAACACCCCCTTAGATAAGACCAGAGAAATTGTAAAGGTCTGTAATAATTTGGGTAACTCGTATGCGGCCTTATGGAACTATAATGCGGCAATAAATAATTATCAAAAGGCAATACAACTAAATATTGATAAAATCGGAGATCCAATTGAGTTAGCAAATGCATGCTCAAACCTGGGCTTGTTCTATAATAAATTCGAAAATCACCTGCAATCTGAATATTGGTTTAAACAGGCATTTCAATGGATGCAGAAAAGTAGTATTGATCCAATCAGGAGAGCAATGATTCTTCAAAATTATGGAAGTTCATTGGCTGACCGTTATGAGTTTCAGCAGGCTTTATCAGTTTATTTTCAGGCTCTTGAAATTGCTATTCGATTCAAAGAAGAACGTGGCGACATCTATACTCAACTTCTACTTAATATTGCTACCGCTTATGCTAACCTTGACATGGGATCGAAAGCCGAACCATATAAGGCTATGGCTGATACTTTTTTTAACGGTAATAGTGAAAAATGGCCCAGTGAATACAATGACTGGCGAATGTGGGATGCAATCAGGTTACGTCAAAAAGGAAATTTTGAGGCGTCATATGAAATCTTGCATGAGATCGAAAAATATTATTCGCAAAAAAATACGGATAAACTTTTTGAGGTGATCAAACAAAAGGCAATTTGTTTAAATAATCTCAATCAATACGCAGAAAGCAGAAAATACTACAACCAATTACTGATTCACTTCAAAGAGCAATTACCAAACTCTCACCCTAAAATAATTTATATCCTAAATGATCTTGGATCTCTATTCGTAAAAGAAAAGCAATACGATTCTGCTAAATATTATTTTCAGTTGGCTAAAAAGAGTAATCAATTAACCCCTACTGAAATTTATTCTGGAGAATTATACGCCTCAAAAATCGAATGGATTGTATCTAATTTTTATTTATTAAAGATTGACCTCGAGAAATTTGAAAAAGAAAGTCTGACTCTTCAAAACTTAAAACAATCCGAGGGGCTCATTTTCTCAACATTATCGGTACTGGAATCCAAGCGAATTGAATTTCGGGAAGAGTTGGATGCAATGAACCTCAGCCGCATGGCGCGCGATTTCTTTGATGAAGCCATGAATTATTATTTTATTCTTTATCAACACACAGGTGATAAACAGTATATCGACAAAGCATTCCTCATCTCAGAAAAATCAAAATACCAGACGCTTCAAAATGCTATGAAATTGGACCGGGTGAGCGCCTTTGCGGGAGTAACCAATAAACTCATGCAGGAGGAGCAAAAGCTGGCCGGCCAGGTGGCACAACTGGAGTATCAATACTCGCAGGAACTGGCCAAGCAAGAAGAACCGTTGCCCGAACTGGTGCAGGAATATGTTACACAGTGGCACTCCAATTCCAATCGGCTAAACCAACTCGTGGACTCCATCAAAAATAATTTGCCTGATTATTACAATCTCAAGTTTAATCGGGCCACCACAGAGATCGGTGAAATACAGACCGGTTTTCTTTCGAAAGAAAAAGACATGGCGTGGGTTTCCTATTACGTTGGTTACACCGATTGCTATGCCATTGTTATCACTCACAATCATAAATACTTTCTTAAACTCGATCCGTCAGAGAAAATCACGCGTCAGTTAAAGTCTTTCAATAATTATGTAAGTCATCACATTAATGAAGAACTGCAACAAACTTCCCATGCCCTCTACACGGGGCTGTTTCAACAGGTCGACAGTTGCCTGAAGATTCAAACTAAGAAAATAAAAAAAGTGGTAATTATTCCTGACGGGGCATTGAACTATCTCAACTTCGAATTACTCGGCAAGCCCACGCGTAAGTCGTGGCATTATGCACTTTATGATTACCAGTTCTCCTACGGCTATTCTTCCACCTTGCTCTTCAATGAATTTTCAGATCAGCCAACATGGAAGCCGGGCACATTAAACATGATTGGGTTTGCGCCAGAGTTTATTAAGGGTTCCCGCCAGGAATCCGGTGAAGTGATCAGGGGTGCAAACGAAAAACCGGGATATGATTTTTTTGATTTCAGCCCGCTGGAAAAAAACCAGGAAGAAGTTTCGCATGTAGCGCAAATCTTAAAACAGAAAAAAATAAATAGTACTCTTTATCTGGGTTCAAAAGCTGATGAATCATCGTTCAAAAAAGCTGACCTTAATGCGTATAATATTATTCATCTCGCCACGCACGGTTTTGTATCGGAACAGCAACAAAATATAGCCGGTATTGCGTTTGCCAAAAATGAAACCTCACCGGATGATGGCATTTTGTATATGGATGAAATTTTCTCGCTAAAGAACAGGGCCAACCTGGTATGCCTGTCCGCCTGCGAAACAGGCAGTGGCGTGCTGCAGCAAGGTGAGGGCCTGGTGGGGCTCACACGTGCTTTTATTTATTCGGGAGCCCAAAATCTCGTTGTCTCGTTATGGAAAGTGCAGGATGAAAGCACAGCAACGCTTATGACTAATTTTTATTCCAGCCTGGTGAAAAATCAATCTGTGTCAGAATCCCTTCAGCATGCAAAAATTGCCATGATCAAAAAAAATCCAACCATTCATCCTTATTATTGGTCGGCCTTTATTCACGTTGGATTAAATTAGTGATTCGATAAATTTCATTGTGAGTTTCCATACACGTATTGATTATGGATAGCCTTACCATTGTCTTTGCCATTGATAAAAAATATTGATCCTGCTTCTAACTCCGTCAGTATCTTTCACAAAAAAAGAATTCTATGAGGTTAATTTTACTTGCAACCCTTCTGCTGATCGGTGGTAATAGCTTTGGTCAGAAAAAATCATCGATAACACAACCTCCGGCTAAGAAAGCCTTGGATCATACCGTGTATGACCGTTGGAAGGAAATCACCTACAAAGCGTTGACTCCGGATGGAACCCATGCTGCCTTTACTGTAAATCCACAGGATGGGGATGGAAAGATTATTTTTTATAACCTAACGTCAGGCACACAGGATTCCGTGAAGCGCGCTGCTGATATCTCTCTCACGTTTGATAGCCGGTTTGCAGTTTTTAAAATCAAGCCGCAACAAGATGTAGTAAAAGAACTTCGCAGGCAGAAAAAAAAGAAAGAGGATTTGCCAAAGGACTCGTTGGGAGTTTATTCTTTCTTAACTCGCAGGACAGAAAAAGTGCCGGAAGTAAAATCGTATAAAATACCTGAGAAAGCAGGCGGTTGGATAGCCTGGCAACAAGAAGTAAAAAAGGAAGAGAAACCAAAAGCGGGAGAAGCCAAGCCTGATCCGGCCACGAAAGTTAAAAAGCCAAGAAAAAATTCTGATGATACGGGCTATACGTTAGTACTAAGGAATCTAACCAACAACAAAGAAACTCTATTCGGGTATGTAACCGATTACACCTTTGCAAAACACGGGCAAGGCTTGCTGTTTAGTTCAACCGGAAATGACTCCACGATGAAAGCCGGGGTGTATTGGTACGATTTGCAAAAGAACGAGCTTAAAAATCTTCATGAAGGAAAGCCGAAATATAAATACAAAGGATTATCGGTATGTGAAGATGGAACGCAAACCGCTTTCTTAGTTGACGCGGATACAACCAAAGCACAGGTTCGTTTTTACAAACTCTATCATTGGAAAACCGGAAACACTTCAGCCCAACTATTGGATGTTGAAACTTCATTGGGCATTCCGCAAAACTGGATTGTGAGTGAGAACTATACGCCTCTATTCTCAAAAGATGGTAATAATCTTTTCTTTGGTTCAGCCCCAAAACCCATTGTTCAGGACACCACTTTGTTAACAGAAGAAATTGTAAGTGTAGAAATCTGGCACGGTGATGATGATTTCATTTACCCGCAACAAAACCGGCAGCTTCCATACGAGAAGAAGCGGTCGTATTTAGCATCGATAAATCTTGCAACAAAAGAATTAATGCAATTAGCGAATGCCGAAGTTCCGTCCATTGACCTGGGTGATGAAGGAAACTCTGCAATCTTTTTGGGTGAAACAAATGTGCCTTATCGCAAAGCAATAACATGGGAAGGATATTCGGCCAATGATTTTTACCTGTACAACACAAAAGATAAGTCGCGAAAGAAAATTGCTGAGCATGTAAAAGGGAATGCAAGTCTATCGCCCAAAGCAAATTTTGTGTATTGGTTTAGCTTGCCGGATACCGCATGGTTTTCGTATTCGGTTGCTGCCGATCGCACCGTTAAACTCGCACCTGATTTAAAAGTATCCCTTGCCGATGAAGAAGATGATCATCCTGATTACCCAGGCAGCTATGGCGCGGCAGGATGGACGGCCAATGACCAACAGTTTATTGTTTACGATCGCTACGATCTCTGGGCACTTGATCCTGAAAACAAAAAGGGGCCGGTTAACCTGACCAAAATCGGCAGGCAGGAAAAAATTGTGTTTCGAAATGTACGGCTCAACCCGGAGCAACGCTTCTTCGATCCCGCCAGGGAACTTTTGCTTTCTGTATTTAATGAAACCACTAAAGCCTCTGGCTATTACAAGCTTTCGCTGAAAGATGGAAAGCTTACCAAACTGCTGATGGACAATTACCGCTTTGGCGGAGTGGTGAAAGCAAAGCAAGCTGATAAAATACTTTTCACACGTGAAAGTTTTCGTGAGTTTCCGGATGTATGGGTTTCTGATTTAAATCTATCAACACCAAAAAAGATCAGCGATGCCAATCCGCAAATGAAAAACTATTTCTGGGGAAATGTGGAGTTAGTTAATTGGACATCGATTGACAACATTCCTTTGCAGGGCTTGCTTTACAAACCCGAAGGGTTCGACCCTAAGAAAAAATATCCCATGATTGTTTACTTCTATGAAAAGGAAAGCGACAATCTTCATGGCTATACCCATCCTACCCCATTGCGTTCAACTATCAATCGTTCCACGTATGTAAGTGATGGCTACCTTGTGTTTGTGCCCGACATTGTTTACAAAATCGGGTTCCCCGGTGAAAGCGCCATGAACTGCATCATGCCCGGAGTTACACAACTAATCTCAAAAGGATTTGTTGATGAAAAGAATATCGGCATCCAGGGACATAGCTGGGGTGGCTATCAAACTGCCTACATGGTTACACGCACCGACTTATTTAAAGCGGGTGAAGCGGGCGCTATTGTTGCCAACATGATCAGCGCCTATGGCGGCATCCGGTGGGAAAGCGGCCTGAGCAGAATGTTTCAGTATGAACATTCACAAAGCCGTATTGGCGGAAGCTTGTGGGAAAAGCCCATGCATTACATCGAGAACTCACCCATTTTCTTTGCCGATAAAATCAAAACCCCTTTGTTGTTGCTTCACAACGATGCCGATGGTGCTGTGCCCTGGTACCAGGGAATAGAAATGTATATGGCATTGCGCAGGTTAAATAAACCCGTGTGGATGTTGAACTACAATGGCGAACCGCATTGGCCGGTAAAGCGCGAAAACCGGATGGACTTTCAAATTCGCATGAAGCAATTTTTTGATTACTATTTGAAAGGTGCGCCCATGCCACCGTGGATGAAGGATGGTGTGCCCGCTATGGAGAAAGGAATTACGAAAGGGTATTAAAATTTTTAAGCCACAGGTTCACATAAATCATATCTGTGAATCTGTGGCTGCTAATACCACGATTAAAACCAGCAATTTTTCCTCTTAACTTGTTGCTGTTGCTTTTAACATCTCTATTATCGAATTCATTTCTAAATCTATCCCATAATTTACCTAAACACCTGAATCAATCCATACACTCCCACCCAGCTTATTGATAACAAGCTAATCCAAAAGAGGATGTTGTAAAAAGTACTGGTTGTCAGTTCTTGCTTTCGCTTATATTTGAAAATCCACGCGGCATAGATCACAAGGATCAGCATGACCGAACCTACGATTCCGCCTGACAGCACCATCAGCACCGGCAATTGAATAAAGAGAAACATGCTGGCCCACACGAATGGAAAAATTATTCCCAATAAGGAGATCATTTTTTTTCTGCTCGCCTGATCGGAAAAATCAAGCCAACCAATCTGACCGAAGAGATCGGTGAATACACGCGTCCAATAGGCCAGTGTAGCATACACACTGGAAAACAATACAAAGAATGCCCCCACGAGATACATCGTTTTTATTCCGTTGCCCAGTGACTGTGTATAAATGAGCGCCAACGTTTCAATCACCTGATTTCCTTGGGGAATAGTTTCGCGACCATGCAAAATAGCAGCGCCTAACAAATAGAATGTTACCGTTACAAGCGTATAGATAATCATTGCCACAACCGCATCTATGTACATGACATTGATCCAGCCTTGTGCCCTCTTTTTCCACTCAGGTGTATGCGTAGGCGGGCCTGAATAACTGGCATATCCTTTTTCAATGCACCAATAATTGTAAGCAATTATTTCATCGCTGGCTACTCCCGTAATTCCAAAGGCACCCAGTGCAATTGCTATTTCTTCCGGTGTAAGCTTAAATCGTTGGCCATTTAGCATATCCGTAAAGGAGAAAGCGAACTCTGTAAACTGAATTGAAAACAGCGAAGCCATAGTAAGCACCGTAAAAAGTAAAATCATGAGTAACGATACTTTTTCAATCATGGCATATCGGCCATTATAAATTGATGCAGCGGAAAATAGTGCAATAATCAACACCCACGCTATAATGCTTACAGCCGGAAAAAGTAAATGCATTACCACAGCTGCGCTTCCAATGATTCCACCAATCTGGACCACTTTAAGTATTTGTAGGGTCAACAACATCCACACCGACCAGTTTGCTTTTCCAATTCGCAACCCTGGCAATTTGTTAAATGATTGCCCTGCGGTTTCGCCCGTTAGAATGGCGTGCCTGCCAAATTCCAATTGTACCGTTACCTTAGCAAGGCAACTAATGATGATAATCCACAGCGCAGCAAAACCGGCACTCGCACCAAGCACGGTAGTGGCGATCAACTCGCCCGAACCCACGATAGATGCTGAAAGAATAAAACCCGGTCCCAAAAATTTCAAACTCGCTATAAAAGAACGTGGCGGCTCCTTTATGGTGTGCTCATTAACAATGTAGGGATCGGTAGTCAAATAGTATTTTTGTAAATAACCCTCACTCGTTCTTTAATGCTATGGCAGGATTAATGCGGGCCGCGCGCACGGTCTGAAATGCAACCGACAAGAATGCGATGATCACCACTGCCAGCCCTGCAAACACAAAAAGCAAAGGATTGATATCGATGCGATACGGAAAAGCTTGTAACCAGTTATTCATGAGATACCATGCAAGCGGCCAGGCAATCAGATTCGCGATAAGCACCAGTTGAATAAATCCTTTCGAAAGAAGAAGCACAACATCGGTAGAAGAAGAGCCCAATGCCTTACGATCACTCATTCCTTTTCAGCTCATTCCGGAAGTACTTTTCGTCATCGTCTTCCTCACTTTTTTGGACGAGCGCTCCAATTTTCAGAATCTTAAACTCTGTCCTTCTATTTCGCTGACGACCTGCCGGATTATCAGTGCCATCCGGATTGGTATTTCTGGCGATTGGTTTGGATTCCCCATAGCCCTTCGCAGTCAGGCGAGCTGGGTCAATACCTTTCTTTATAAGATAATTTACTGTGGCTTCAGCCCTGCGTTGGGAGAGTTCAATATTATACGCTTCCGATGCAATGCTATCTGTATGTGAGCCCATTTCTATCGTGAGGTCGGAATTATCATTTAACAACGTTACAAGTCCGTCTAACTCCAGGGCAGCCTCCTTTCTGATCACTGCCGAATCGTAACCAAAATATATGTTTTTCAATCTAAATGTCAGCCCGGTTGCTTTACGATCCAATACCAGGATTGTATCAAGCGTTATGTTGGTTACAAGCTCTTTCAGCGACTCAAGCGGAACGGATTTGCCAATGGTAGTGTAAGGTTGCCGTTTGGTGATAAACCCATCCGTTTCGCCTAACAAGGAGTAATCTTCATTTTCATAAACGCGGAACAGAAACTTGCCATCATTACCGGTAACAAAATCCTGCATCACCTGGCCTTCCTGGTCAAGCAAAGAAACTTTTGTGTTTGGTAAAATTTCACGGGTACTGTCTCTGCGGATCAAGTATGTTACGCCCTGCAAATAATAATTTACAACCCTCAGCTCAGGATCTTCATTTATGAATGTGTAAATATCATCGTCTCCCATTCCTCCTTCGCGGTTGGAAGTAAAAAAGCCACGATCCGCTTTGAACAAATAAATTCCAAAATCATCAGCTGAAGAATTAATGGGCTGCCCTAAGTTTTGAACAACCGTTTTTCCGTTGGCACGCTTTACTTCAAAAATATCGAGCATTCCATAGCCCGGATGTCCATCCGATGAGAAATACATTTTACCGCTTTCAGAAACATAAGGAAACAATTCTTCGCCAGCCGTATTTATCTCGGGCCCCATGTTTTTGACTCTCCCAAAACGACCCCGGCCGTCCATTTGTGCAGAGTAGATATCAAGCCCCCCAAAACCACCTTTGCGGTTAGAAGAAAAATAAAGTGTTCTTCCATCCGGGCTCAATGCAGGTGTTGATTCCCACGTATCGGGTTGATTTATATTTATTGGTGTTGGTTCTGTCCACTGGCCATTGCGGTAGCGCGACAAATACAAATCCACATCAGTAGCTCCTTTGCGTTTGCCCGTGTTGCCCTTAGCAAAAATCATGGTCTTGCCATCGGGCGTGAAGGTGATACAGCCTTCGTTAATGTTCGATTCGTTAATAAAACTTGGTAGTGGTGCAATGGTGCTCGCATTTACATTAGCCCCATTGGTTTCTGCTTTATAAAGATCAGTGAACGGGGTTCCTGTAGCTTCATAAATGCGGGCATTGCCGCGCGAAGAAGTAAAATACAATTCGTTGTTAGAATAAACCGGGGCATACTCTGTGAACGGAGTATTGATGGCTTCGAGGTTTTTTATTTTATAGTAACTTTTCTTCTGAGCAAGTTTATCAAGGTAATCGATGCCGTCAATCTGTCTTCGCGCACGGTCTTTCA
>CAZNRJ010000036.1:0-2183 GCA_964574945.1 uncultured Ohtaekwangia sp.
GGCTATTGCCAAGGTGAGCAAGCATACTAACAAGGAGAACATCGTGCTCAATCTTTGCGATGGAGATGAAATAAATGATGTACCGGGCATTTCAGTCATTCATGCCTTAGATGCCAGCGGAATAATCTACACAGGCTCCGATTCGCATTTTTATAATGTTACCACTTCAAAAATCACCATGAAGGAAGCCTTCGACCAGCATGGTGTAGCCATACCTAAGTGGGTTAAGTTAAACGGGCACATCGATAAACAGATGTTTCATAAAACCGGAATGCCTGCTATTGTTAAGCCTGCTATCTCAGCCGGCAGCATGGGCATCAGCGTAAAAAATGTGGTGAGCGATTTTGATGAGTTAAAAGAGGTAATGACTTCCATTAAAAAAGGATTTAAAGGCTGGAACCTGCATGGAGCGGGATTGCTGGCCGAGCAATTCATTATCGGAAAAGAGTTTACCACTTTTTTGGTAGGCTCACACGATCAGCCCGATCAAATAAAATTCTATTGTCCTATTGAGCGCGTATTCCATCATTCCTTACCGGAGAAAGAACAGTTTTTATCTTTTGAAAGACTTTGGGAAGCTTATGACCAGGAGAGCCCCATGCCCAATGACGAGTTTTTCTATGAATATCAGCCTGTGCGCACACCGCAGTTGGCTAACCAATTAAAGGAACTAAGCATCGATGCTTTCAAGGCTGTAAAAGGGATGGGCTATGCCCGCCTCGACATCCGTATGGAAAAGGGCACCAATAAACTTTTCGTATTGGAGATCAATGCCCAATGCGGATTGAGCGATGATGAAGACTACACTTCGATCGGGGCGATTTTGCGCATGAGCAATAAAACATTTACCGATTTGATCGTAGAAGTGCTGGATGATGCCATACTTCGTAAAACACCGGTATTAACTGAAATTCCTGTTCGCAAAGCAAATACAAAAAAATCTGCACCGGCATTCTCCCGCCTGCGCGGATAACCACTAACAAAAATCATTAACAGATGAAAGTTTGCGTTCTCCAGCCTGATTACAGCACGTCCGATGTAGATTATCAGCATTACGATCCGGCACGCAACCTTGCTTCGCTACTTCCCAACGACCAGGTAGATCATATTTCACTGAATAAACTCACTGCCTACAAGCAACTTAAAGAACTCCGTAAGAAGAAGTACGATATCTATGTAAACTTATGCGAAGGCTATCTGGATTGGTCCGTACCCTCTATTGATGTAATCAATGCATTGGATGCACTTAACCTTCCGTACACAGGCCCCAATGCAATTTTATACGATCCGCCAAAGCCTTTAATGAAATATGTGGCTTACTGTGCGGGTGTTAACAATCCAAACTTTGCGGAAGTCTGCAGCACAAAGAACCTCGCAGAAAAAATTAAGCACCTCACCTTTCCGCTCTTTGTAAAACCTGCCAAAGCGGGTGATAGCCTGGGGGTAGATGAACATTCACTTGCCAATGATATTACCCAATTGCAAAGCAAGATTGAAGACCTGATAGCCGAAGGGTATGACGATATTCTTGTTGAAGAATACATAGCCGGCCAGGAATACACCGTGTTAGTGGCCGCTAACATTGGCTCCACGGGCTGCAAAGCATTCAGTCCTATCGAATATCAATTCCCGGAAGGATTCAAATTTAAAACATACGCGCTTAAAACTTCAGAACTACATACCGATGTAAACAAGCCATGCACGAACAAAGAAGTGGAAGCCAAATTAAAATCGGCTGCCGAAAAAATCTTCAACGGGTTTTCAGGTGTGGGCTATGCGCGGTTAGACTTTCGTGTGAATAAAGATTTAGAGGTATATTTTCTGGAAATCAATTTCACCTGCTCTGTTTTTTATGAGAACGGATATGAAGGTTCTGCCGATTATATTCTTCAATACGATTCTATAGGAAAGGCTGGGTTTTTAAAACACATCATTGCCGAAGGTATTGCGCGCCATGAGGCCAAACAGAAAAAATACAAAGTAAAAGGCAACTCCATTAATGGCTATGGCATCATCGCTCAAAAGCCCTTAAAAAAGGGTGATGTTATTTTCCAGATTGAAGAAACTGCCCAGCGCATTGTAACTAAACGCTACGTTGAAAAAAACTGGACAGCCGAACAATTAGAAGTGTTCCGGCAATATGCCTATCCGATTTCAGATGAAGTGTACATCCTGTGGGATCA
>CAZNRJ010000036.1:2193-11352 GCA_964574945.1 uncultured Ohtaekwangia sp.
GATCATAAACCACAAAACTGGGCTCCGCAGAATCATTGCTGCGATCCTAATACCATATACGATGGATTAAACTTAATTGCCTTGCGGGATATTAGTGCCGATGAAGAACTCACGCTCGACTATGCCGATTTGCTGGACGATAACATACAATCTTTTGTGTGTACCTGTGGCAGTGAAAACTGTCGTAAGATTGTTTCGGGCAGGTTGGATAACTCAATCACCCAACGTGAAAAATTTTCGTGGAAAGAGCGGATGATCGTAAGCAAGTCCGACTCAGGCTTAAACTCTGCAATGGGTTAACCTGTTAAGATTTAAAGCCAACCTTTACTGGTGATAAGTTAACTATATTTAGTTGACAATTGACAAAGGTACAGTTGACAAAATATTGCCATAGGACTTGTCAACTGCTCCCGATAGCTATCAGGATTGTCAACTGTCAATTTTTAGAACGGTAATGACAATTCATCCTTAACTTAACACTAATCACAAAACTTCTCTTTCTTGTGCCTTCTTTATTTTCTACCTTCCCTGTATGAAAATTCGAATACCGGCACGCCTTGTTATGTTGCTTTGCATGCCGTGGTAAAGAAGTAAACCTGATCGATACTATGAAAAATCTATTCGTCATTATTTGTATCTCCCTTTTCACTGCTCAACCCTTGGTGGCACAAAAACCGTTGCGCGTGGGTGTGGCGGGGTTAACTCACGGGCACGTGGGTTGGATTTTAGGCTATAAGAAAAGCGATGTTGTAGAAGTGGTGGGCATTGCTGAATCCAACCGCGAGTTAGCCGAAAAGTTATCGAAGCAATATGGGTTTAGCATGGATCTCGTGTATTCGAGTCTTGATGAAATGTTAGACAAAACAAAACCCGAAGCCGTCACTGCTTTCAATTCCATTTACCAGCATTTGGAAGTTGTAAAAGCCTGTGCCCCGCGAGGTGTCCACGTGATGGTAGAAAAGCCGTTGTCGTACCGGTTTGACCATGCGAAGGAAATGGAAGCATTAGTTAAAAAGCACAACATTAAACTGCTCACTAATTATGAAACCACCTGGTATGGCAGCAATCACAAAGCCTATGAAATTGTGAACACTGAAAATGCGGTTGGCCCTATTCGTAAAATTGTTGTGCATGATGGCCATCGCGGACCGAAAGAAATTGGCGTAGGGCCTGAGTTTTTAAACTGGCTTACCGATCCCGTTCAAAACGGGGGCGGTGCGTTAATTGATTTTGGATGCTATGGAGCCAATCTCATTACGTGGTTAATGAAAGGTGAACGGCCTGTTTCGGTTACCGCTGTTACGCAACAACTGAAGCCTGATATTTATACGAAGGTTGATGATGAAGCAACCATCATTCTCACGTACCCGCACGCGCAAGGCATTATTCAGGCTTCGTGGAATTGGCCTGTAGGCAGAAAAGATATGGAAGTGTATGGCCAAACCGGATATGTAAATACGATTGACGGACTTAACATGCGGATTCGCAAAAGCGAAAAAGATAAGGAGGTGCCCTTTGTGGCAGAGCCTACTCAATTCCCGCAAGATGAACCGTTTGCTTATTTAGCCGCAGTAATCCGCGGTGACATTAAACCTGAGAATGATCTCTCTTCCTTAAAAATAAATATGATTGTTGTTGAGATTTTAGATGCGGCCAGGAAATCTGCTAAAGAAGGGAAAGTGGTTTATTTGAAATAATTGACATTTATAGAATTATGAGGTTCACACTTTTGATAATACTTGTAGCGCTAATTAGTTGCGATAAAAATAGCAAACAATCCGATCTGTCGGTTGGAGATTCCCAAAGTGCCAGCTTCCAAGTGAGGAAAAATTATTCAAACGACTTTAGTAACCAAGATCAATCATACGTGAAGGTCGATGCTAATAAGACTCAAATAGTAAATGTTACATTTTCAGAAAGATATTTGAACAGAGATAATGAGTTTGAATATTACATCATTAAAAAGAAACAAGAAACTATTGCAGTTAGAGGTCAAGAAGGTCAAAACTCAAAAATTACTCTTGATTTTTTTTCTCTTAATGACAATAAACTGATTAAGACAATCTCTAAAAATTTTGACGATATATCAGTTTCAATTGAACACTTAATGTCAACAAAATATGGTTGCTGTGGGTCGGAAGATTATAATGAATTATCCTCAATATGGACTAATGAAACATTTCTAAAATTTAATTCGAAATACTACCTCATTGAAATTCCAAATTCGCATACTAGCCTATACATAGGTTATGTTAGTGATTCAAGAGATGAAGAGAAATTAATACTTGGAGAATTATACCTATCGCACTCGCTTCCTATACTTCCGCAAGGAAAAAATTCATATTCATCGCGTTTCAAAATTGTTAATAAATTAATCTTCAAAGCAAAAACTTTGGAGGTCTTTAATAATTTGGATCCCTTTACGCCATCAATTACTCTTGTTAAAAACATTTCTAAAGATGAATTGATCGATTATGAAGATCATCAAGAATTGCGTCTATGGTCTTTTAACAATGCTAAAAGTTTGGATGGTGTTGACTTTCTTGGGTTAAATATCAAATTTGAAAGCGATGTTAATGAATCAATCTCTCTCGATATCCCAATAAAAAATGGTCTTTTGTTCGGAGACAATTCTACTGAAAAAGTAATTGTGGTCGATAAATAAATCTCTATTAGTTTAATTGACCTGTCCAATTCCAGCCATTTCACTTGTTATTGGTATAAATAGACGAGGTAGGAAGTAAGAGTAACATCTCGTATTTTCATTCATTGAATAAATTTCAACCGACTTATGATTAAGCACAAATTTTCTTTTTTATCCATTGCCCTTGCGGTACTCTTTACTACGGCTACGCTTGCGCAGAATTTGCCACTCGTAAAACCGGAGGACATCGGATTTTCGGGCAAACGATTGGAACGCATCGATGAAATTTTCAGCGGATTTGTAAAAGATAATAAACTGGCCGGTAGTGTTGTCCTGGTGGCACGCAAAGGAAAGGTAGGCTACTTCAAATCATTTGGCTTTCGCGATGTGGATACCAAATCGGCTATGAAGAATGATGCCATTTTTAGGATTGCCTCGCAATCAAAAGCGATCATCAGTGTTGGGGTTATGATCCTTCAGGAAGAAGGAAAATTATTGATCCAGGAACCTGTAAGTAAATACCTGCCTGAATTTAAGGAAACAAAAGTAGCACAGGCAAAACCGGAAGGCGGCTATGAAGTTGTAAAATCAAAACGGCAAATTACGTTGCGCGATTTACTTACTCATACTTCAGGTATTAGTTACGGTTATGGATTGGCCAGCCAGGAGTGGAATAAAGCAGGCATCCAGGGTTGGTACTTTGCCGATCGTGATGAACCGATTGCTGAAACTTTAAAACGCATGGCTGCCTTACCGATCGATGCGCAGCCTGGAACGGAATGGGTGTATGGATATTCAACTGATATTTTAGGAGCTGTAATTGAAAAGGCCTCAGGCATGCCGCTCGATCAATTTTTGAAAACAAGAATTTTTGATCCGCTTGGAATGACCGATACTTATTTTTATTTACCGAAGAATAAAGTTGAAAGATTAGCCACTGTTTATTCGCCTAAAGAAGGTAAGCCATTGGAGGCTGCTCCGGCAGCAGGAACTATGGATAGCCAGGGTGCGTATGTAAATGGTCCGCGAAAAAGTTTTTCAGGTGGTGCCGGGTTGCTTTCCACGGCAACCGACTATTATCTTTTTTTACAGATGCTGGCAAACAAAGGTGAATTGAATGGCAAACGTATACTCGCCCCCAACACAGTCGATTTAATGACCATCAATCATTTGAGTGACGAAATTAAATTCAGGCCGGGCCAGGGGTTTGGACTTGGCTTTAGCGTGGTGATGGATAAAGGTCAGCGCGGACTTCCGGGTTCGGTGGGTGAATATGGTTGGGGTGGCGCGTATGGTTCAACCTATTGGGTTGACCCGAAAGAAGAATTGGTGGTAGTTTATTTTACGCAAGTCCGGCCTTCATCCATTGCCAATGACCAGGTGATGCTGCGAACTCTTATTTACCAGGCGTTAATGGATTAGAATTTTATTCTCTCAATCGCTGAATACAATTATCCAACGATCGGTATTGATGATATGTGGCTTTCCAGATTTGTCCTTTTAGTGCGGTCTTCATCCCAGGCTGTTTATCTAACCCACCGGCATACCAATCTCCATGTTCATGATCGATTAAATATTTATCTGCGTACCCCCACAAGGTTTCGAACTTCTTATAATACTGAAGTTCATCATCCGGAAATAAATCCGCCATCAACAACAAAGCGTTTAATCCTTCAGCTTGCGCCCACCAGTTTTTGGTATCATGCGTGATGGTGATCCCCGGCTTTCCTTTGAAATAATAACCCTCATCATAAAAGCCGCCAACGGTGTTATCCCACCCATTACGAAGTGCATGGTCCACCATCTTCTTTGCGATCTTTAGTGTAGTGGTGTCATTGTGAATTTCCAACACATGCGATGCCTCCAGCATCAGGTAAGCTGTTTCAACATCATGGCCAAACGAAACATGATCTAAGTAATGATGTTCTGCAATCACCACTTCCGATGAATCAACAAATGAAACAGGTTTCCAATCGGGATACAGAAACAGTGTTAAGTATCCTTTGGGAGTAACAATCGTATCGCGAATGAGCACCAGCATTTCATATAATCGCTCGCGCAGTAATTCATCAGGCCAAACCTGGTATAATTCTGTAAAGGCTTCGAGCAAATGAATAGAACTGTTTTGATCTTTATAACCTGTGTCGGCAGTGGATGGTGTATCGGATGGTCGCTTGATGGGTGAGCCTTTACGTTTCAAATGCTGGAAGTAACCTTTAAGAACCGGATCGTGACTTCCTCTTTCCAACCACATAAAAGTTTCTTTGGCCAGCGCCAATGCACTGGTATCCTTTGACGCTGCGTAATAAGCCGCAAGCGCATAAATCCCAAACGCATTTCCATAAGCCGTTTTAGTGGAGTCATCTTTTACATTTCCTTTTTTATCCACTAATGTGTAAAACCCGCCATAGGTTTTGTCCCACATGTTATTTTTCAAAAACTCAAATCCATGCTTCGCTCCTGCTTTATAGTAATCAATGGCAGGATACCGAAGCGAAGCCTTTGCGTTTGTCCACGTGTGGCGCGCCTGTGTAACAATCATTTTATCTTGATCTCCGGTAGGTTTGAAGTCATAGGTGTACGTAGAAATAAATCCACCATCCACTGTATCGATTGATTGCGGATACCACTTGGCCATCACATCCGTAACAAGTGAGTGCTCCATCGCTGCCGCAATTTCCTTTCTGTTGGATGGCGTTTCGTTCTTACATGAAAAAAGAATCGCGGATGCTAAAAGTGTGAGAAGATATTTTTTCATTTGAATAATTTATAACTGGACTTACGCATAAGCAGGCGTCAAGACACCTTAAAGGTGTCAGACGCCTTTGAATTTAGGCACGGTTTTTAAACTTTTGTTTAGCCCTCTAATTTATAAAACAGGATTTAATATTGAAGCAGCTTTTGCACCATTGGCCAGGCCCAGCAACCAGCGTTGCCTGTCTTTCTCCTGCCATTCGTTAATAGGCGGAGCCACTTCAGTGCCATCCGCGAAATAAATAATGGTCATTACCTCGCGCATAATCGAAGATGAATTGCCCGGTGCTTTGTGCAAAGTAAGACCGGCATGAAATGTTGCATCGCCCGCATTCATCTGCGAAGGCATAAACACCGGATAGTTTTTTTTCGCTACATGCTCATCCAATGCTTTTTCCGATTCATCGGAAATCTCCATGTTCTTTACCAATCCATCTTTGTGCGAGCCTCCGGCAAACGTAAGCATGCCCATGCCGGTAGTAATATTGATCAAAGGCATCCACATAGTGATTGTATTTGTTGTGTTAAGCGGCCAATAGTATTGATCCTGGTGCCAGGGAGTAAAGCCACCACCCGGTTCTTTAAAAAGTGCCTGATCATGATACAGCCGAACTTTTTCAACGCCCATAAGCTGGGCCGCCATCGAAGCAAATTTTTTGGCGAGTGTAAATTCTTTCACCTGCTCATCTTCCTCCCACAAGTTCATGGTTTGTAAAAATGCTTTCCCATACGTATCCCGATCCTCCATTTTACGAACTTCAGGATTGAGCTTTTTCACGGCATCCAAAATCAGCGGACGATAGTGGGCAATTTCATCGGCTGTCGCCAGGTTTTTAATCAAGGCATATCCATTTTGCTGATAGGCCTCTGCTTCTTCTTTAGTAATATCAAATTTCTGGTGAAGGGATTTCATAGAATCATTTATGGAAGATACTCGCTCGTGGAAACAAAAACAACAAGCAATTACAGATTATGTTTGATGTTACAATACATTATATTTAACACATGAATTGGCTTCACGGAAAAAGTATTGTTGTTATCGGTGGTACCACAGGCATAGGTCTTTCGGCAGCACGAGCCTTTATTAATGAAGGGGCGCGTGTTGTGGTAGTTGGCCGAAGTGAAGTAAGCGCCAAAGAAGCAAACATCGCCCTCAAAGAAAATGGGATTGCCCTTGCAGGCAATGCGTGCGAAGAATCAACCGCGCAAAAAGCAATAGACACGTGCATTAAAGACTTCGGTGGTTTTGACGGACTCTATCATGTAGCAGGGGGAAGCGGCCGAAAGCATGGCGATGGTCCTTTGCATAAGCTCACCTTAGAAGGTTGGAACAAAACCCTCGATCTCAACTTAACTTCGCTCATGCTTTCCAATCGCGCGGCAGCGCAAACCTTTTTGAGAAGAAAAACTTCGGGTACTATTCTTAATATGGGTTCAGTGCTTGGCTATTCACCTTCGCCAAAACATTTTGTAACACACGCTTATGCAGCATCAAAAGCAGCAGTTATTGGGTTCACCAAATCATTAGCTGCTTACTATGCTCCAAACAATATCCGGTTTAATGTACTTGCCCCCGCGTTAGTGGAAACACCTATGGCACAACGCGCTGTGAATGATGAAACCATAATGTCATTCATTAAAACCAAGCAACCGTTGGATGAAGGCCGGATTGGCGTAGCAACAGACCTGGATGGTGCAGCCGTTTTTTTTATGTCTGATCAATCGAAATTTACCACCGGGCAGGTACTGGCAGTGGATGGAGGCTGGGAAGTAAGTGAAGGTCAATATTAGTTACATGGAAAAGTTAGCGATTGGCATAGACTTAGGATGCACACACATCAAAGCTATTTTGGTGAAGAGCGATGGCGCGATCGTGAAAGAAATTCGTGAAGACACACAAGAGCATAATGACCGGTATTGGAAGAATGAAGTGGTTCGGATTATAAAAGAATTTAAAAATCAATCACAAAATAAAATAACCATCATCGGACTTTCAGCACCGGGGTTAGCCAATGCAACTAACTCCTGTATTGAATTTATGCCCGGCCGTTTGCCGGGATTAGAAAATTTTGATTGGTCGGATTTTTCAGGTGATCGCATTTTTGTTCTTAACGATGCCCATGCAGCGCTCATGGCCGAAGCACAATTTGGCGCTGCCAAAAATTTGAAACATGTAATCATGCTTACGCTCGGTACTGGTGTAGGCGGTGGTATTTTAATTAATGGCCAGTTGTACCAGGGCATGAATCAAATGGCCGGCCACATGGGGCACGCTACTGTTGATGCGATGACTTCTGATAAAGATGTAACCAACATGCCCGGAAGTTTGGAAATTGCGATTGGTAATCTTTCTGTTAAAGAACGATCGAACGGAAAATTTGAAACCACATGGGATTTGGTGAAGGCTTATGAACAAGGTGATTCCTTTGCAAAGGAAGTTTGGTTAGCGTCTGTTCGCAAGCTGGCCGCTGCCATTGGTTCTTATATCAATATACTTTCCCCGGAGTTGGTTATTATTGGAGGTGGCATTTCGAAAGCGGAAGAATTACTGTTAAAGCCGCTCAACGAATACCGTGCACAATTTGAATGGCGACCGGGCGGAAAGATAACCCCGTTACAACTCGCACAATTTTCTGATCTTGCCGGAGCGTTGGGTGCGGCAGGATTTGCACTTTCAAAGACATCAACATGAACGTAATTCAGGAATATATTTCGCAAAGCAAAAAAATTACTGACCGAATTGCCGAACAGGAATTACAAATCGGTCGTGCAGCTTCGTGGTTTTCGGAAACCATACTGGCAGGCAGAATGGTGCATGTATTTGGTTCCGGCCACAGCCGGATCATGGTAGAAGAAATGTGGCCGCGCTATGGTTCCTTTCCGGGGTTCAACCCGATTGTTGAGCTGTCACTCACGTTTCATAACCTGGTTGTGGGTGCAAATGGTCAGCGCCAGGCGATGTTTTTGGAAAATGTATCGGGGCTTGCTGAACGCATCTTACGGAATTTTGATGTTGAATCAACCGATTGTGCGTTGATCATTTCATCGAGCGGAACGAACATCGTGCCGGTAGAAATGGCTGAACTCTTTCAACAGAAAAAAATAAAAGTAGTTTCTATTCTCACACAAAGTCATTCCGACAAAAGTGAAAGCAAACGCACCGATGGAAAAAAACTGGGTGATTTTTCGGATTTGATTTTAGATACAGGCGCACCTGTTGGTGATTCCATGATTAACATTCCAGGCTTGGAAACTCCTGTGGCCCCCGGCTCAACATTAGGCGGAGTGTTGCTGATTAATTGCATTAAAGCCGAAGTTGCGAGATTGCTGACAGCAGCCGGTCAGCCGCCAAAAGTTTTAACAGCCGCTAATGTTGTGGGCAAAGAAAAAGCGATTGAACTTTTTGAAAGTGCGTATGATGAACATGCGCACCGGTTGGCAAAATTATATCAACACGTAGGTAAACCAAAAAAATAATGCAACCCATTCCCATCCGCACTACTGTCATTGGCAGCTATCCGTTTCCGGGATGGCTTGAGTTTGCCGTTAAAAATCTAAACGAGTTTGGCAATGCCGATCGCGAAGAATTGATTGACGATGCAGTCATCGCAGCCATTCACGATCAGGTTGCAGCAGGATTAGATGTGATAACCGATGGTGAGCAAACGCGATTGGATTTCAATCTTTCCTTTTACGGATTTATTAAAGGCATTAAAGAAAACACCGATGAGCTGCGAAAGTTTGGTCCTGCTGCGCATGAT
>CAZNRJ010000036.1:11362-17527 GCA_964574945.1 uncultured Ohtaekwangia sp.
GCGCATGATCAACGAGGAAAAAATTCTATCATCGACACGTTAACTGCACCTAATGGATTAGGCGCAGTAAAGGAATTTACCCGCCTGAAAAAACTGGCGCCCAAAGGCCCTGTATTGAAGGCAAGCATCCCGGGGCCATACACGTTAAGCGGACGGTTGCTGCCCAACGAAAAGTACAAAGACCGCTATGCAATCACCGAAGCATTGTTGCCTTTTGTAAAAAAAGAACTGGAAGATTTAGTGGCAGCAGGCTGCACGGAAATTACGGTTGACGAACCGTCTATGAGTTGTTATGCCTACAAAGAAGACACAAAACGCTTTGTTGATATTTTTAATCGCACGGTAAAAAGTGTAGCAGGCAAGTGCCGCCTTTCCACCCATTTATGTTTCGGAAATTTTAAAGGTCGCCCGGTGGGCTACAGAAGCCTCGCGCCCATGCTACCTGATTTTCTAAGCCTTGATGTAAATGAAGTGCACATTGAAATGGCCAATCGTGAATTTGCCGAAGTAGAATTGCTCGCCACCTTTGCTGAGAAAATGGACGTTGCTGTAGGAATTATTGATGTAAAAAATTATTACATCGAAACGGAAGAGGATGTGGTACAGCGAATTCAAAAATGCCTGAAGTATGTACCTGCAGAAAAATTGGCCGTTGCCCCTGATTGCGGGCTGAGCCAGACTGCACGATGGGCATCCCGACAAAAACTAACAAACATGGTGAAAGGTGCAAAGAAAGTGAGGGAGAGTTTGAAATAGTTGCTGGTTACTGGTTACTGGCTGCTGGTCAATTGGAGTAATCTATTAGTTTGGGACTTACTACAGGAAACAAGTGTTAAGTTAATCGTGAATTATAGAAATCAGACTGCTAACTTAACATTAGAAACAAGTAACCAGAAACAAGTAACCAGTGACTAACAACGAAGAGATGCTAAAACCAGCCAATCAAGGTGAATCCTTAGCAGAAGAAATCCGGGGCGCGAAGAAAGAGGGTACTATTCACTCCATGGATATTTGGTGGCTGGGGCAAAGCGGGTTTCTGATACAGTGGAATAAAAAATGTTTACTCTTCGATCCGTACTTATCTGATTCACTTTCTAAAAAATACGCCAACACCAACAAACCACATGAACGCATGAGCGAATTGGTGATCAATCCCGGTTTACTGGATTGTATTGATGTAGTTACTTCCAGTCATAATCACACCGATCATCTGGATGCAGAAACCTTGATTGCCCTCTTTCAGAAAAATAAGAATGTGCAATTTGTAATACCTGAAGCAAACCGGGCTTTTGTTGTTGACCGTTTAAAATGCGAACCTGGTTTCCCGATCGGCTTAACAGATGGTGAAGAAAAAGAAGTCGATGGATTCACGTTTCATGGTGTGCCCGCTGCGCACAACGAAATTGAGCGCGATGAACACGGCAGGTGTAAGTATATGGGTTATGTGGTTCTATTCGGAAAATTTTCTGTTTACCATAGTGGCGATACGTTGTGGTACGATGACATCGTAGACATTCTTAATCCGTTTCGCGTAGATGTTGCTTTTTTGCCGATCAATGGAAATGAGCCTGCGCGGGGTGTGGCCGGTAACTTAACCTGTGAAGAAGCCGCCCGGTTAGGAAAAGAAATTCAGGCGAAGTGGGTGATTCCTCATCACTACGATTTGTTTAAATTCAATACAGCCGACCCGAAAGAATTTGAACGAAAAGCAAAGCAGGTAAATCAACCTTATAAAGTATTGCAGTTGGGTGAACGTATTGTAGTTCATTAACTCTAAAAACTTTAATAACCTTTCACCCTAAATTTCGACTCCCTGTAAAAGGAGTCTTAAACATCCGATCAATTCTTCTATTTTCAATTTTGGTTGCCTTTAACTCGCATTTTATGAATATAAAAATCTTCTTTTCCGCCCTGCTAACTCTTTCAACAACCTTTGCAATAGCACAAGGTGTTAAGGGGTATTATCAATATCCAACCTTAAGCGGTGACCGCATCATCTTTGCCGCTGAAAGTGATCTGTGGATTGTTCCTGTCTCGGGTGGACTTGCGCAACGAATCACCTCTCATCCGGGCGAAGAGTCCTATCCCACTGTTTCGCCTGATGGAAAAACAGTAGCATTTACAGCTACTTATGAAGGTTCAGAAGAACTTTATACCATGCCGCTAACAGGTGGGCTTCCCAAGCGTTGGACGTATGAAGGTGAATCGTCTATTGCTACCACATGGACAAGTAATAATGAATTGGTTTACACTACCAATCACTACTCTACATTACCACAATTACAACTTGTAAAAATTAATATTTCAACCAATACACGCACGCGTGTTCCATTAGAGCAAGCAAGTGAAGCAACTTACGATGCATCCGGTAAAACCGTTTATTTCGTTCGTCCTGGGTATCACAGAAATGTTACCAAACGTTACAAAGGTGGAACTGCCCGGCAAGTTTGGAAGTACACAGAAGGTGCGACTGAGGCAATTAAACTCACAACCGATTATGCGGGAGAAAGCCATCACCCCATGTGGTGGAACGATCGTGTGTACTTCATCACGGATCGTGACCGGATCATGAACATCTGGTCGATGACGGAAGACGGAAAGGATTTGAAACAACACACTCAACAAAAAACGTTTGATGTACGTTACGCTTCGCTATCGAATGGGAAAATTGTATATCATTCCGGTGCCGATGTTTGGTTATATGATATTGCTTCTGATAAAGATCAATTGGTAAATATTTCACTTGCCACCGACCTTGATCAACTGCGCGAGAAGTGGGTGAAGAATCCACAACAATATACCACCTCTATTCATATCGATCCTGCCGGAGCAAAGGTGATACTCACAGCACGCGGAAGAATTTTTGTTGCTCCCGTTAATGGAAGTCGGTTTGTACAAGCTTCCCGTAAGGAAGGTGTGCGTTACCGCGATGCAAACTTTATCAACGGTAAAGATTTAGTAGCGCTTTCTGATGAATCAGGAGAATTTGAATTGGTTAAAATTCCAGCTTCTGGCATTGGTACACATACACCCTTAACCAACGATGGGAAAATCCTTCGCTTCGGTCCTGTTCCATCACCCGATGGAAAGTGGATCACGTATTCCGACAATAGTGATGAGCGATGGGTGTTTAATACCGAAACCAAAGTCCAAAAAAGAATTTCTACCAACCAGGAGGGTGTGGGCGAAGTTGCCTGGTCGCCCGATAGCAAGTGGCTGGCCTTTACACAGCGGGCTGCTAATACTTTCCTGCAAATTCATTTATATGATGTAGTGAAAGGAAGCTATGTAACCTTAACGACTGATCGCGCCAACAGCATGAGCCCTTGTTGGAGTAAGGATGGGGAATGGATTTATTTTATTTCCGATCGCAATTTTCAATCCCTTGTAGGAAGCCCCTGGGGAAGTCGCCAGCCAGAACCTTATTTTGATAAACAAGAAAAAATCTATCAAATCGGATTGCGAAAAGGTAAACGTTCTCCCTTCAAACCAGCGGATGAACTTTCACCGGAAAGTAGTTCTAAAAAAGAAGGCCCTGTAGTGATTACCATTGATGCAGAAGGTATTCAACAACGTATTCAGGAAGTACCCATCCCGGCAGGAAATTATTTTAACCTTTCGGTGAATGACAATACGCTTTTCTTCATGTCGAGCAGCACCGGCTTGGATGCCAAACGAGATCTTATGGGTTTAAAAATCTCAAATGAAAATCCTAAACCTGTTACACTACTGGAAGAAGTAGGCAACTATGAACTTTCCGGCAACGGGAAAAAAGTACTGATCAGCAAAAACAGGGAATACTATGTTGTCGATGCTTCGTCTTCACCGATTTCAAAATTAAATGATGCAAAAATTGATTTGAAGAATTGGACTTTTTCATTGGATCCAAAAGAAGATTGGAAACAACTCTTTACAGATGCCTGGCGTATGGAACGTGATTATTTCTACGATACAAATATGCATGGTGTAGATTGGAATGCGATGCACAAACAATACCTGCCGTTAGTTGATCGCATCACAACACGCAGCGAACTCTCCGATTTAATCGGGCGGTTTGTTGGTGAGTTGGAAGCTTTGCACACAAGTGTGCGTGGTGGCGACATGCGTGAGGGAACTGATAACATTGAAATTGCAACACTGGGTACACGACTCATCCGCCAGGACGATAAAGGTGGATATCGGGTCGATTACATCTATCAGGCCGACCCTGATTATCCCAATCAAATCTCTCCGTTAGCACACCCTGATGTAGCTGTTTCCGAAGGAGATATCATCACGCATGTAAATGGAGTGGCCACTTTATCTGTAACGGATATAAGTGCGTTGTTGCGAAATGAATCGAACAAACAAGTTCGGTTAAGTGTAACGGGCAATGTTGGAAAGCGTGAAGTGATCGTGACCCCGGCACGAGGCGAAAACAATCTTCGCTATTCCGATTGGGAGTATACACGCAGGCTTGAAACTGAAAAATTAGGCAAAGGCCAAATAGGATATGTGCACTTACGTGCCATGACTGGCAATGACATTTCGCAATGGTATCGGGAGTTTTACCCGGTGTTTAACCGGGCCGGGTTAATCATTGATGTTCGCTCGAACCGTGGTGGAAACATCGACAGTTTTATTCTCGAGAAACTGATGCGTAAAGCGTGGTTCTATTTTAAAGGTCGCAGTGGTGAACCAACCTGGAATATGCAATATGCTTTTCGCGGTCACATGGTTGTTCTTGTGAATGAAAACACAGCTTCTGATGGTGAAGCTTTCGCGGATGGCTTCAGGCGTTTAGGTCTGGGTAAAGTAATTGGAACGCGTACCTGGGGTGGTGAGATTTGGTTAGGCGATCAAAATCGACTTACTGATGGCGGCATTGCCCGCACACCCATGACCGGAGTTTACGGGCCTGAGCGGAAATGGCTTATTGAAGGTCATGGTTTAGACCCTGATATGGAAGTTGACAATTTGCCGCATGCAACATTCATGGGAAAGGACGCTCAATTGGAAGCGGCCATTAAACACCTGCAGGATTTGATCAAAGAAGATCCACGCACAGTACCTGCTCCACCGCCACATCCGGATTTTGGTAAGAAGAAGTAATTTTTAACTGCAGCTTTATGCATGGACAGATCGAAGTGATGCAAGTTTAGAATTTCAACAAGTTGTTACTAAAACTTCCATATCATCTGCACTCCCAACGAACTACTGCTGGGCTGAAAAATTAATGTGTTATACCGATCAATGGCCTTTTCCAATTTTAAATGGCTGAGGGCGGTAAGGCCAAGTTGAGTTACAAAGGTACCCCCCAGAATGATCCAAAATACAGTCGGATCGGTATAGCCATAGTTGTTTGTTAATGTAATCAGATAAATCAGGGGAGCTATTGCTATCAGCGCAGAAACGGACCGCAATGTTTTTGATGCCCGCACATCCTTAATTATTTCTTCATCGTTGAGCGCCATCAGGGGTACTTCCAATGCAATGGGTGAGCTCACCCTTTTCAGGTCGTAGTAATATTTCCATCCTTGTTTGGCAATCGGTTTCAGCTCCACCGTCTTATAGCGTTGAGCAAAAAGCGAGATTGGCATCAGAAAAACAAAAACACAAATCAGGCGTGTCATACGGGTTTTTTTTGATAGAAAGATAACTCCTAAAAGGCTAAAATCAATTCCCGCAAAGGGTCTTTTCGATCATTATTATCTCCTGATTAACTCTTTAAAAGAAGCCCTTTCTTAAAACAGCCGTACCCAAATCCGGCAGTTTCTTTTTATATTTATCACATGGAGGATCAAACAATATTTTCAGAATATTTCTTTTACCGGTTGCTTATCAACATGGCCTTTATGATTGTGTTGATCCGGTTCATCTATTATCAAACCTATCACAAGAAAGACTCCTTCTTCACTTTCTTCCTGCTCAACTTTATGGTGTTCCTGCTTTCGTTCATGCTGGAAAAAGCAAAAGCATTCAATTCCATCGGGAGTGCATTCGGTTTGTTAGCAGCCTTTTCGCTTCTTCGGTTTCGAACCGAAACGATCACCATCAAAGACATGACCTACCTGTTTATCATTATGGCGGTTGGCCTGATCAACTCCATCATGAAAGGGAGTTACCTCGAGATCATGAGCATCAATGCTGCAATTGCTGCCGGGGTGTTTGCTATAGATGGAAATG
>CAZNRJ010000037.1:0-7578 GCA_964574945.1 uncultured Ohtaekwangia sp.
ATAATACAGTGGCTTTACACCATATCTGTCGCGACTTAAATAGAGTACTTGCTCCTTGGTATTCCAGGCTGCAATAGCAAACATGCCATTTAATCTTTCAAAAAAATTAGAGCCAAACGCGGAGAGGCCCTCACAAATTACTTCCGTATCGGTAGTACTAATAAAGCCATGTCCCTTGGCCTTCAGTTCTTGTTTAAGTTCCAAATAATTGTAAATGCACCCATTGAAAAGAATAACCCACTCACTATTCTTTGAGCTCATAGGTTGGGTGCCTTTTGATGAGGTATCAAGGATTGACAATCTTCTGTGAGCCAATGCGATTCCTTTCTCAATAAAGTATCCCTCAGCATCTGGCCCCCGATGTGCGATTGAGTTTGCCATTTTTTGCAAATGGTTCTGTGAAAACAACTCACCGTTTAGATTGAAGACTCCAGCAATACCACACATTATTTATAAACTCTTTAACGTGTCAACTACATAAGCATAGTCCTCAGCTGTCATTCTGTTGTGAAGAGGGATTGCCATTGAAAAATTGTTTGAAGCCATAGCTCCTGGATAATCTTCATCCTTGAAGCCGTATTTGTTCTTATAAAAATCCAACATGTGAACTGCATGAGTGCCAGGTCTGGTCGATATTCCGGCCTGCTGAAGTTTTTCCATAATATCGTTTCTCTTCACAGGAGCCGTAGATTCGTCTACCATTGTAACGAATGATTGCCATCCATGCTGATAGTTAGAACTAAACTCAGGTAGTTTCAACCACGTCACATCTTTAAGTTCTCTTTTGTAATAAGCTGCCCATTTGTCTCGCTCAGCAATAAATGAGTCAAGCTTTTTAAGTTGAACAGTGCCAACTGCACCTTGCAAGTCTGTCATTCTGTAATTAAAGCCCAAGAGGTTAAAGTCAGGTAGAATGTACGGCTTTGGCCCATGATGCCTTTCTTCTTCTGAAATTGATGCACCATGATTTCTTAATGATTTTATGATTTCTGATAATTTATTATCATTTGTTGTAATCATTCCGCCCTCACCAGTTGTAACTGATTTTCTGGGGTGAAAAGAAAAGCAACCAATTGTTCCCAATGCTCCGGCAGGCACACCTTTGTAACTACTGCCGGCTGCACAAGCACCGTCTTCAATTAACGGAATATCTCCCGCGATTTTCTTAATCGCATCCATATCAGCACATAAACCGAACAAATGTACCGGTATAATCGCTTTGGTTTTGTTAGTAATTCTCTTCTTTAAATCTTCCGGATCGAGGTTAAATGTATTGGGGTCTACATCAACGAAAACCACCTTTGCTCCTTGATATAGAACGATGTTGGCTGTTGAAACCCATGTGAATGCCGGAACAATTACCTCATCGCCTTCTTTCACTCCCAGCGCGACAACTGCTAAATGCAGGGCTGTGGTGGCACTCGTTACTGCCATGGCGTGCTTCACTTTATGCCTTTCTGCAAATGCTTGTTCAAACTCTCTAACCTTAGGACCAGAGGTTAGCCAGCCTGTCATCAAAGGCTCTTTGGTAGCTAACCACTCTTCCTCACCAGTAACAGGTAGCGAAATCGGTATATTTCTTTTGTTCATATCTTAAATTAACGTAATCAATTTTTATCAACACCACTGGCGATTCTCCAATCAATTAATTTTTGAAGGCCTTGTTCCAAATTGTATTTGTAAGTGAAATTCAAATCTTCATTTGCTTTCTTAGCAGAGCCAATTCTGTTTTTCACGAACTGTCTTGCATCGTCCGGAGCGTAGGGTTCATATTTAACTTTCAGGGAAGATTTTTTCAATCGCAAAATAGTCTCACACAAATCTTTAACGGTAGTCTGAACCTCCGTACCTACATTATAGAAACCACAATCGATTTTGCTTGTCAGGGCATCCACGTTTGCTCTGGCCACGTCTTCCACATAAATAAAATCGTAGGCTTGCGAACCATCACCATTAATAACAGGTGTTTCGTTAGCTGCAATCTTATTTAGCATAATAGGCACAACGCCAGTGTAAACTGCATGCTGATCCTGACCAGGCCCATAAACGTTCATATAACGAAGTCCAACTACCTTTAATCCATAGCGATCGTTAAAGGCTGTACACATGGCTTCTCCTGCAATTTTAGTTGCTCCATAGAAATTCTTATTGTTAAACGGATGATCTTCCGTCATTGGTACTTGCACCGCATCTCCATAAACGGAAGCGGAAGAAGAGTAGACGAGTTTCTTGATTTTGTGTTTAACACACGCTTCAAGCACATTAAATGTTCCGGCAATGTTTACTTCAAAAGCCGTTCTTGGAAAATCTTTACAATGAAGTAACCACATGGCGGCCAAGTGAAAAACATAGTCTTTACCCTCAATCGCCTTATCCAAAATATCTAAATCTTTTACATCTCCACCAAAGGGAAATATAGAACAACGTGGATCTTTTATTACATCTTCAACATTGTCCATTTTGCCTCTGGCGAAGTTATCGTAAATAACTACCTCCTTAACAGGATGTTTTAATAACTCTCTAACTACAAAACCTCCAATAAAGCCTGCTCCTCCAATTACCAGTATTTTTGAATCTTTCAGTTCCATTTTATAAATAATTAAATTGTTGACGTTCTAATTTGTTGTGCTAATTCAATAGAGGGTTTAGCTTCTATCAATTTAAATCCATTACCCTTTAAGATTTCTTCATAACTCTTTGTATGGAGGTCAGTAAAGCCATCGCTAAACTCAATCTCTTCGCCCTCCATCTTCAGTGACCTGAATGTTCGTTTACCTGAAAGTCGCAAAGCTTCGGGCACTTCATTAAAATCAATACTTAAATTCCATCGGACATTAGCTCTTGCAAGTCTTAGATTTCCTTCAGCCGATATATCTGTCATTTTTGTCACTGTACTTTTTACAACAGAACCAAATACCCAAATAAGCATATCAAAAAAATGTATGCCAATGTTGGTAGCTATACCTCCTGATTTCGTCACATCACCTTTCCAACTAATATGATACCAATGTCCTCTTGATGTGATGTATGACAACTCTAAGTCGTGTATCTTATCTGCAGGACTATTCTGAACTTTCTCTCTTAATGCTATAATACTGGGGTGCAGCCTTAACTGGAGGATAGTGTTAACGTATTTTCCGGTTTCCTTTTCTATTTCCATCAGGGCCTCCACATTCCATGGGTTCAAGACAAGCGGTTTTTCGCAAATAGCATCGGCACCATGTCTCAAGGCAAAACGAATATGAGAATCATGCAGGTAATTGGGTGTACAAATTGAAACATAATCGATTTTAGTACCCTGGCGTTTCAACTTGTCCAGGTGTCTGTCAAATCTTTCAAACTCTGTAAAAAAATCACAATCCGGGAAATACGAATCAAGGATGCCAACATTGTCATGTTTATCCAACGCAGCAACAAGATTGTTTCCTGTATCTTTTATTGCCTTTAAATGTCTTGGAGCTATATAGCCCGCAGCTCCAATCAATGCGAAATTTTTCATTTTATAACTTAGCTACAGTGTTATTAATAAGCTTATATTTTTCTTTACTCTCTTCGCATTCTGCTATTCCATCCGATCCAAAAACCAGTTTATGTCCATACTCACTCATCCAACCGATCTGCCTGGCAGGATTACCTACCACTAAAGCATAATCCGGAACATGCTTCGTTACCACTGCACCTGCCCCGATAAAGGCAAATTTACCAACATCATGTCCACAGACAATCGTAGCATTTGCTCCTATAGAAGCACCTTTCCTTACAATTGTTTTTGCATATTGACCGCGTCTGTTAACTGCACTACGTGGATTTGTCACATTGGTGAATACCATCGATGGGCCAAGGAAAACATCGTCTTCACAAATTACACCCGTATAAATGGATACATTGTTTTGGACTTTTACATTGTTGCCTAAAACCACTTCAGGAGAAATGACTACATTTTGACCAATGTTACAGTTCTCACCAATTATACAATTGGACATAATATGAGAGAAGTGCCAGATTTTTGTTCCCTTACCTATTTCACAGCCTTCATCAATTACTGCCGAAGGGTGTGCGGAGTATTGGTTAGTTTTCATTAGTTAAAAACTCATTTATACAGGTTACAATATACGCTTGTTGTTCTTCCTTCATTTCGGTATGAATGGGCAAAGATATTACTTCTTTTGATAACGACTCTGTTAGTGGGAAAGTACCCTCTCCAAAACCTTCTTTCTTGTATGCCTTTTGCAAATGCAGTGGAACGGGATAATAAATCATAGTGGGTACTCCTCTTTCTTCTAAATGTTTTTTTAATGCATCCCGCTTACCTTCTTTTATTTTTAAAGTGTATTGATGAAAAACATGGTTTGAGTTAGGGCTGCGTCTTGGGATTTTTAGTCCTGTTAAATCTTTTAGTGCTTTATCATAATAAGTAGCTACCTGATTTCTTGCAGCTGCGCATTCGTCCAAATACTTCAACTTTACATTCAATATGGCAGCCTATAAAGTATCTAAACGACTGTTTACACCAATTACATCATGATGGTATTTAATGCGTTGTCCGTGGTTTGTCATTTTTATTTTTTCGGCTAACGATTTATCTCGTGTAAATAGCGCCCCACCATCTCCATAACAACCTAAGTTTTTGGAAGGAAAGAAAGAAGTTGTGCCAATCGTGCCCATGGTTCCTGCTCTCATTTTCTTACCGCCTGAGAAAGTGTATTGAGCACCTAAAGCCTGGGCTGTATCTTCAATCACGTGTAATTTGTATTTTTCTGCAATCTTTAAAAGAGGTTCCATGTCAACACATTGTCCATATAAATGCACTGGTACTATTGCTTTTGTGCGAGAAGTAATCTTAGACTCAATCTGCTTAACATCAATATTAAAGGTGTCACCATCAACTTCTGTAAATACGGGTGTCAGTCCCAAAAGGGCAATTACTTCTGCTGTGGCAACATAGGTGTGAACCGGTAAAATAATCTCATCACCAGGTTTATAATCCAATGCCATCATGGCGATTTGCAAAGCATCCGTTCCGTTAGCACAGGGAATTACATACTCAACATCATTATACTTAGCTAATGCATCGGCAAAAATTTGTACTTGAGGCCCTTGTATAAAAGCTGTACTTGTTAATACTTCCTGAATGGCTGCATCTATCTCTTGCTTAATACGAAGGTATTGCTTACTAAGGTCTACCATTACTATTTTTTCCATCACCTTAAGTTAAATCGTTTATCCTTTAATATATAAGTTGTTAGCATTAGTTATGTGCAATGTACCATTCAAGCGTTTTTGCAATACCTGTATCAAAGTTTTCCTCTGCCTCCCAATCTAACTCATTTTCAATTTTGGATGCATCAATTGCATAGCGCTTGTCGTGGCCGGCTCTATCTTTAACGTATGTTATCTGCTGTTTATACGATACACCATCCAATCTTGGTTTTATTTGATCAAGTAAAGCACAGATTTTATCTGCTATTTGATTATTTGTTCGTTCATTTTTCCCGCCAATGTTATAAGTCTCACCACCTTTTCCCTTATGATATGCAAGATCAACACCTTTCGCATGGTCTAAAACATAAAGCCAGTCTCTAATATTTTTTCCATCTCCATAAATAGGTATTGGTTCACCTGCTAAAGCCTTTCGAACAATGGTAGGAATCAATTTTTCCTTATGTTGTTTTGGCCCGTAGTTATTTGAACAATTGGTTGTGACTACATTTAATCCGTAGGTATGAAAATAACTACGAACCAACATATCGCTACTGGCCTTGGAGGCAGAATATGGGCTATTAGGAGCGTAGGGTGTTGCTTCGGTAAACAAACCTTCGCTCCCCAGCGAACCGTACACTTCATCGGTGGACACATGCAGGAACCTGTTTCCCGTCTTACCTTCCTTTGCTTCAAAGGGAGCCTTCATCCAATATTTGCGCGCTACATCCAATAACGTAAAGGTTCCGTGAATATTCGTTCGAATAAATGCCTCCGGGCCTGAAATGGAATTATCCACGTGCGACTCAGCTGCAAAATGGATCACACCTGATAAATCAAATTCTTCAAATAACGACTCTACAAACGGTCTGTCACAAATATCACCTTTCACGAACGTGTATCTTTCATTTCCCTCTACCTCTTTCAGATTATCAGGATTACCTGCGTAGGTGAGTAAATCAAGGTTTACGATATGAACATCCGGATTTTTTTCAAGAAAATGAGGAATAAAATTGGAGCCAATGAAACCAGCTCCCCCAGTTACCAGTATATTTTTCATTAGAACATAAAATTTGCGTTTGCCAATGGTGGATGATTTTTATCCCTATCCGATAAAATAAACTCATTTGAGGAAAGCTGCCAATCTATGCCGATGTCCGGATCATCATATTTTATGCCGCCTTCTGACTTTGGATGGTAATACTCATCGCATTTATATAGTACTTCCGCATAGTCGCTTAGCACAATAAACCCATGCGCAAATCCTTTTGGCACAAGTATCTGTTTTTTGTTTGCCGCAGATAATTCAAGTGCAAAAAATTTGCCATACGTTGACTGACCTCTTCGCAAATCCACCGCCACATCCAATATAGCACCACTCAACACACGTACCAACTTGGTTTGGGCATAGGGCGCATTTTGATAGTGGAGGCCCCTTAACACACCCCGTCTCGAACTCGACTGATTATCCTGCACAAACAGGATATTGATTCCAGCTTCCGTTAATTTTTTCTGATTAAAAGCTTCCATGAAGTATCCTCTTTCGTCACCAATTACGTGCGGCTCAAGAATGAAAAGATCGTTAAATGGAGTTTGCGAGATTCTCATCCTTATCGTTTTCTGTTCTTTTCGTTTAATAATTTTAATAGATACTGACCGTATTGATTTTTTGACAATGGTTTTGCCAATTCAGCCAATTGATCTTTTGTAATGTATCCTTTCTTAAAAGCAATTTCTTCCAGGCAGGCCACCTTCAACCCTTGCCGCTCTTCAATAGACTCAACAAAGTTAGATGCTTGCAACATCGACTGATGCGTGCCTGTATCTAACCATGCCATGCCACGGCCTAACAATTTTACGGTTAATGTTTGTTCTTCTAAGTATAATCTGTTCAGATCTGTTATTTCTAATTCACCCCGGGGCGAGGGTTTTACTTTTTTAGCTTTCTCAACAACTGTTTTATCGTAGAAATACAAGCCTGTAACTGCATAATTTGACTTTGGCTCAATTGGTTTTTCTTCTATGGAAATAACTTTGTCATCATCATCAAACTCAACTACTCCATACCGCTGCGGGTCATTCACATAATATCCAAACACGGTTGCTCCATGTTGAATCTTATTGGCTTGTTCCAATAATCCTGAAAATCCATATCCATAAAAAATATTATCTCCCAGCACCAAACAAGCTGAATCCCCATTCAAAAATGTCTCGCCAATTAAAAATGCCTGAGCCAATCCATCCGGTGAAGGTTGCACCCTGTATTCTAAGGTTAGTCCGATTTGAGAACCATCTCCCAATAAAGTTTCGAACAATGGGAGGTCTTGGGGAGTTGAAATGATCAAAATCTCCCGAATGTTGGCGAGCATAAGCACCGAC
>CAZNRJ010000037.1:7588-17495 GCA_964574945.1 uncultured Ohtaekwangia sp.
AGCGCTCATTAATGTGCTGAGCGGGTAGTAGATCATGGGCTTATCATAAATAGGCAAAATCTGCTTTGAGATGGCTTTTGTCAATGGGTAAAGGCGTGTACCTGAACCCCCAGCTAGGATAATACCCTTCATTAAACTCCAATTTTGAGGGCAAATGTACAAAAATTAGGATGGAATGAGACTTTATTGAGCGGCACGAATCCGGTGAGCCAGTTCAATGGATGGCTTGGCTTCTTTCAATCCAAACCCATTGCCTTTCAATATCTCCTGATAGCTAAGCGTGTGCAAATCCGTAAACCCATCGCTGAATTCAATCTCGCGATTATCCATCGTCAAAGACCTAAAAGTCCGTTTACCTTGCTCCTTAACAGGCTTTGGCAAGTGATTTTCATTGATACTTAAGAACCATTTTATTTTCGCCCGTGTCATCTCAACGCAGCCTGATGCATGATCAGTTTCATATTTGTCAATCTCAACTTTTTTAAGATCCCCAAAAATCCAAAGCAGCATGTCGAAAAAATGAATGCCAATATTGGTGGCAATACCCCCCGATTTGCTTTCATCGCCCTTCCAGCTATGATGGTACCACATGCCACGCGAGGTGATATAAGTCAAATCCACATCAAAGATTTTATTGGTCTTGTCTGATAAAACTTCTTCGCGCAATTTAATAATGGCCGGATGCAGGCGAAGTTGTAGAATAGTATATACCTTTTTCCCGGTTTCCTTTTCAATTTCCTCCAGTGCTTCTACATTCCAAGGGTTTAGTACTAACGGCTTTTCGCAAATGGCATCGGCCTGTTGCCTTAAGGCAAACCGGATGTGAGAATCGTGGAGGTAATTGGGTGAACAAATGCTAACGTAATCAACCGACTTACCCTGTCTTTTAAGTTTATCGATGTGCCTGTCGAAACGCTCGAACTCGGTAAAGAAATCAGCATGCGGGAAATAGCTATCAATAATCCCAACACTATCAAACTTATCCATAGCGGCAACAAGATTATTGCCGGTGTCTTTAATGGCTTTCAAATGTCTTGGAGCTATAAAACCCGCAGCTCCAATTAATGCAAAACTCTTCATTCTATACTTTAACTACTTTACCGCCTTTTAATTGATACTTTTCATTACTCTCAGGACAAACCGCCACACCGGGCTTATCAAAATTAAGTTTGTGTCCAAACTCACTCATCCACCCGGTTTGCCTGGCGGGATTTCCAATCACCAATGCATAGTCGGGTACATCCTTAGTCACCACGGCACCGGCACCAATAAAGGCATATCGTCCAATATCATGACCGCATACAATAGTTGCATTGGCGCCAATCGATGCGCCTTGCTTTACGGTTGTTTTTGCGTACTCATTTTTCCGGTTAATGGCGCTGCGCGGGTTAATCACATTGGTGAAAACCATGGAGGGACCGAGAAACACATCATCTTCACACACTACGCCTGTATAAATTGAAACATTGTTTTGAACTTTTACATTTTTACCCAAGACTACCTGTGGAGAGATCACTACGTTCTGACCAATGTTACAGTTCTCACCAATCTTGCAGTTAGGCATGATATGCGAGAAGTGCCAGATTTTTGTGCCCGCCCCAATCTCACAGCCTTCATCAATTACCGCGGTTTCGTGTGCAAAGTATTTTTTAGACTCAGGCATGGCTTGCGAATTCTTTGATTGCATCACAAATGTAAGACAATTGATCATTCGTCATCTCCGTATGAATGGGCAAAGAGATAACTGTCTTGGATAGCTCTTCCGTTACCTTAAAAGAACCAACCGGGTAATCCGAGCTTGAATATGCCTTTTGAAGATGTAGTGGAACCGGATAATAAATCATCGTGGGAACTCCACGCTCTTCCAAATATACCTTGAATTGATCACGATCAATACCTTTTGTTTTTAACGTGTATTGATGGAATACATGAGTTGATTTTGAATCCCGAAAAGGGGTTTCCAGAAAACCTACAGAAGATAATTCTTTATCATAAAAGTCAGCAACATCCCTCCTCCTTGATTCATACTCATTGAGGTATTTCAATTTTACATCGAGGATGGCTGCTTGCAGGGTATCCAACCTGCTATTGACTCCAATACTATCGTGATGATATTTTATCCGTTGCCCATGATTGGCAATCATCTTTATTCTTTCAGCCAACTGTTTGTCTTGAGTAAAGATAGCCCCTCCATCGCCAAAGCAACCCAGGTTTTTTGATGGGAAAAAAGAAGTACATCCAATGGTTCCCATTGTTCCCGCTTTTAGCTTTCTGCCATCCGAAAAAGTATAAACAGCGCCTAATGACTGGGCAGCATCTTCAATTACATAAATGTTACGTTTCTTAGCGATCGATAATATCGATTCCATATCTGCACATTGCCCATATAAATGCACAGGTACAATAGCAAACGTTTTATCCGTGATTTTTTCTTCAATCTGATTTACATCGATATTGAAATCCCTGCTGTTTACATCAACAAACACAGGCTTCAATCCCAATAAGGCAATAACTTCGGCTGTGGCTACATACGTATGGACAGGCAAAATAACCTCATCGCCAGGCTTGCAACCCAATGCCATCATGGCTATCTGAAGTGCATCCGTTCCGTTGGCACATGGAATCACAGCTTCGGAATTAAGAAAACCTGCGAGTGCATCCGCTAATTGCTTAACCTGCGGCCCTTGGATAAATGCAGTTGAATTTAATACTTCTTGAATGGCCTGATCAATCTCCGGTTTGATTCGGAGATATTGGGTATGCAAATCAGCCATTTTAATTTTCTCCATAGGGAAACGATCAAACGCCTCTTAATTTTTTTTCCCATTGCCAGGCATGCAACAAAGATTGGCCAAGATCAAATTTTGTCTGCCAACCAAATGCCTGGTGTATTTTCTCAGGGTCTGCATAAACTTTCTCTACGTCACCTGGTCTGCGCGGACCGATTGAATAATTTAAGTTTACACCCGTAATTTTTATAAATTCTTTTACCAACTCCAACACAGAGATACCAATGCCAGTGCCCAGATTAAAGGCTTCGTAGAAATTTTTCCCTTGTTTATTCAAATAGTCAATGGCTTTAACATGTGCGCTTGCCACATCACTTACGTGGATAAAATCCCGCACACAAGAACCATCGGAGGTATCATAATCATCTCCGAACACGGTAAGTTTTTCCCGCACCTTAGCGGCAGTTTGGGTAACATAAGGCACCAGGTTGTTTGGAACACCAATCGGCAATTCCCCAATCAGCGCACTGGGATGCGCCCCGATAGGATTGAAATATCGTAGCGAAACAACCCGAAATCCTTCTTTGGCAACTTCCTCCAATATTTGCTCACAAACTTGCTTCGTAGATCCGTAAGGTGATTCTGCTTTTTTGAATGGAGCTGTTTCATTCACAGGAATTCGGTCGGGCTGTCCATACACTGTACACGATGATGAAAAAATCAAATCCAGCACCTGATGGGTTTTCATTACATCCAGTAACGTAATCAGTGAACCAACATTATTCTTATAATAAGAAAGCGGCTTAGCAACCGATTCATTAACCGATTTGAATGCAGCAAAATGAATAACGGAAGAAAACTTGTTTTCAGAAAACAGTTTATTCATTGCTTCAACATCCAAACAATCAATTTTATGAAAATCTATTTTCGTTCCGGTGATTGTTTCTACCCCTTCAATGATTTTGTATTCACTTCGTTCAAGATTATCAATAACGGTAACTTTGTTCCCTGCTTCAATTAACTCAACAACAGTATGCGAGCCAATGTACCCGGCACCCCCTGTAACCAAAACATGATTTGACCTGTTATTCATAAAATTTATAAACGTGCTGTTACCAGGGATTTACTTAAGAAGCCTTTAACATCATACACGATAGTATTCTTACTTTTAATTTCAGCCCAATTCAACAAAGCAAACTCAGCATGACTTACGGCTAACACAATCGCTGAATACTTTTTATTAAGTTCCTTCACTAAATGTAAATTATACTCATGCTTCACTTCTTCGTGGTCGGCATGCGGATCAAATACTTCTACATCGGCACCAAAACTTTGCAGCTCACGGATCACATCAATCGCACGACTGTTTCGTATATCAGGGCAGTTCTCTTTGAAGGTAATACCCAGCACCAATACGTTAGCTTTATTAACCGGTAAATCATTTTGGGTCATTAATTTGATCACCCGGTTTGCAATATGCACTCCCATATTGTCATTGATCCTGCGCCCGGCCAGAATAACCTGAGGATGATATCCTAAACTATCCGCTTTGTAAGTGAGATAGTATGGATCAACACCAATGCAATGGCCACCGACCAAGCCAGGTTTGTAGGGAAGGAAATTCCATTTTGTTCCGGCCGCTTCAAGCACTTCGTGCGTATCAATTCCCATCTTTTCAAAAATCAGCGAAAGCTCATTAACAAACGCAATATTTATATCGCGCTGAGAGTTTTCAATTACTTTAGCTGCTTCTGCTACTTTAATGCATGAAGCTTTGTGGGTTCCTGCCTTGATAATTTTTTTATAAAGCTGATCTACCCGTTCTGCAATTTCGGGATTACTGCCGCTGGTAACTTTTTTAATGTTGGGCAACCTGTGTTGTTTATCACCCGGATTAATTCTTTCAGGTGAATATCCACAGAAAAAATCGACATTGAATTTCAAGCCACTTACTTTTTCAAGCACGGGCACGCAATCCTCTTCCGTGCAACCGGGATACACCGTGGATTCATAAATAACGATATCACCCTTCTTTAAAACTTTTCCAACTGTTTCACTTGCTTTAATAAGCGGGGTAAGGTCGGGCGTTTTATATTCATCAACCGGAGTAGGGACTGTAACAATAAAATGATTTACGGTTTTTAGATCGTTAAGATTAGCAGTAAAAATTAACTTTGATGCAGTAGCAAATTCTGACTTTTCTACCTCCAGGGTGCGATCATGTCCGTTTTGTAATTCCTCAATCCGGGATTGATTAATATCAAATCCAACCACCTCCAAAATTTTTCCAAACTCAACTGCGAGCGGTAATCCAACATACCCTAATCCGATAACTCCTATTTTCTCCATACTATTTGATCTTATAATACTCTTTATACCACGCTACAAAATTTCCAATTCCAGTTTCGATAGAAGTACTTGGCTTAAAATCAACATCGCGCATCAAATCATCAACATCAGCATACGTTTCTGGTACATCTCCTTCCTGCAAAGGCAAAAAGTTTTTTATAGCCTTCTTACCAAGTTTATCTTCGAGTACTTCAATAAAATGCAGTAACTCAACGGGGCTATTATTGCCAATATTGTAAATCTTATAGGGCGCGAAACTTGTTGCCGGATCGGGATTAACCCCACTCCACTCATCATTTCCTTTTCGTTTTTTTGGAATGAGTCGAACAATTCCCTCTACAATATCATCCACATACGTAAAGTCTCTTTTCATCTTACCGTGATTGAAAACATCGATCGGTCTTCCCTCTAAAATTGCCTTCGTAAATAAAAATAAAGCCATATCTGGTCTTCCGTAAGGGCCATAGACTGTAAAAAACCGCAATCCCGTTGTTGGAATATTATATAAATTGGAGTAGGAATGCGCCATCAACTCGTTACTCTTCTTGGTAACAGCGTACAGCGCAAGTGGGTGATCGACATTGTCATGCACAGAAAATGGCATCTTACGATTGGCTCCATAGACTGAACTTGATGAAGCGTAAACCAAATGCTTTACAGGGAAATTCCGGCACGCTTCCAGGATATTTAAGAAACCGGTAATGTTACTATCCAAATACGTATAAGGATTAGTGATTGAATAACGAACGCCTGCCTGGGCAGCCAGATTTACAACATAATCAAATTGAGAGATTGTAAAAAGCTTGTCGATGGAAGCCTTATCCTGCAAATCAATTTGATGAAAAAAGAAATTATCTGAATTCTTTAAAATCAATAATCTTGATTCTTTCAGCCCCACTTCATAGTAATCATTCAGGTTATCTAACCCGACTACCTCATAACCGAGTGACAGCAGGCGTTTTGATAAATGAAACCCAATAAACCCGGCAGCACCGGTAACAAGTATTTTAGAAAGACTCACAAAAGAATAATTTGCGGCAAAAGTACAATCAATTCTGATTAGATTTGCAGTAAAATTAAAAACGTTTGTAAATGGCTGAGACCCGAAATCAAACCAATAATTCTGATGAAATTGATTTATTAGAATTGCTTGCAAAGATTGTAATCACGATTAAAAGCAATATTCTTTCAATTATTGTAGCTTTTGTAATAGGTTCTGTTTTAGGGTTATGCTACTATCAGTATACGCCCAAAGTTTACGAGAGCAAAATGATCCTTCTTTCCGATATTCTTACTTCCTCATACAGCGAAAGAATTACTGAAAGCCTGGATAATTTGATTAAAGAACAAAATAATAGTATTTTATCTCAAAGACTCGGAATAACTGAAAAGGAAGCCTCTTCGATCACAGAAATTAAGATTGAAAGCATTAAGCAGAAAGAGACAAATGATACTAAATCTGAGAGTTCAACATTTATTATTACCGTAAAAACCAAAGACAAAACAATCCTGCCGAATCTGCAAGAGGGCCTTATCAATCATCTTAGAAATAATGAGTACGTAAAAATACGGGTACGCCAAAGACAGGATTTCTATAAGGCCATGATTGAAAAAGTGGGTGTTGAAATTAATTCTCTAGACAGCCTGAAAAAACGTTTATTTACGGGTCAACCTATTTACTCCAAAAGCGCAGAAATGATGCTGGTTGATCCAACCAATATCTATTCCAAGATTATTGATCTGAATAAAGAGCAGATAGGATATAAAAATTCACTTGAACTGGTGAACAGCATCCAATTGGTAGAAGGATTTACTGTTTACAACAAACCCGTAAGTCCTAAACTTTCTATCTCATTGGTAGCCGGAGCTTCGGTGGGTCTTTTCATAGTGGCATTGTTAATTGGTTTTAAGTCCCTGCGAAAAATTGTACAACTCTCAGAAGAAAAACTTGCAAACCCTTAAGCACCTTTTTCTTAAAGAACTCACCCTCGAACTCAGGCGAAAGTCTGTTATCTCAGGTCTGCTACTCTATTTGTTCAGTACAGCCTTTATTTGTTACCTCACGTTCAGTCTCAGGCAAAACCAAATCACACCTTTGGTTTGGAGTGCATTGTTCTGGATTACTATTTTGTTTACAACCATAAACACCATCGCCAAAAGTTTCATTGGCGAAAAAAAAGGGCGGGATATTTACTACTTCTCAATTGCTTCGCCTGAAGCCATTATCATTTCAAAAATCATTTATAATTTTTTACTTACCGTAATTTTATCGTTCACGGGATTTTTTTTGTTTGCGCTTCTTCTTAAAAATCCCATTGCCGATTTAGGTTTATTCTGCCTTACCATCACCTTTGCTTCCATGGGATTCGCAGCCTCCTTAACACTTTTATCGGGCATTGCGGCAAAAGCTAACAACAGTCACATTTTAATGGCAGTACTGAGTTTTCCCATTGTTATTTCCGTGCTTCTCATCACCGTAAAGGTAACCAAGAATTGTATTGATGGATTGGATCGCTCGGTAAGCACCAACGATCTTGTAACGTTACTGGCAATAAATTGTGCAGTAACAGCAGCGTCATACCTGCTCTTCCCCTATATTTGGCGTAGCTAAGCAGTCCGTTCAAGACCATGAAATTCGGGCTGTTTTGGGCAGGAAAATAAAATCTATGAACACGTACAAGCTGGAGTGGTGGAAGATATTGACGATTGTACTGCTTTATTATACAGTAATTGGTGGGTTTCTTATTCCGGTGCCCAGGCTTCATATTTTGAATGAAAGCATTCGAATGAATTACTTCCACGTTCCCATGTGGTTTACAATGATGTTCCTGTTTACATATTCCCTTTACTCATCAATTCAATATTTACGAACGCAGGATATAAATTTTGATGATAAAGCAGTAGTGGCAGTAAAGGTTGCATTCTTTTTTGGTGGCTTAGGATTGGTAACGGGCATGCTTTGGGGAAATGCCACCTGGGGCACCTTTTGGACAAGTGATCCAAAACTTAATAATACAGCAATTGGGCTATTGGTCTATTCTGCTTATTTTGTTTTAAGGGGTTACTTAGAGGATGAAACACAAAGAGGAAGATTGAGTGCGGTTTATAACATATTCTCGTACGTGGTTTTTATTCCATTAATATATATTTTGCCCCGCATGACAGATTCCCTCCATCCGGGAAGCGGCAATAACCCAACCTTTAGATTGTTTGATACTGCCCATAATATGAAGTTAGTTGTTTACACCGCCATCAGTAGTTTCATTTTGTTGGGCTGGTGGTTTTTTACATTGCTCTTACGAGCACGGTCGTTAAAAAAAATACAAAATGAAGCGATTTAAGTTTGTTATCATATTCTTCTTAATGCTCTTTTCACTTGATTCCTTTTGTCAACAGGTGGATCAGGTTGAAATGGCAGATGTATTGAGACGGGATGGAAAAATATATACCGTGGTAGCAGGTCTTGTCATTATTTTAACGGCAATGATCGTTCTCCTGGTGAGAGTTGACAGAAAAATTTCCAAAATTGAAAAGGATCTGAAAAAAAATAATTAACATCAATTATGAAGAAGTTTCATATTCTTGCTATTATCGTAATTGCCGCAGCCATTGGAATTATTATTTCCACTACGCGCGATGCCAGTTCGTATGTTTCGTTTGATCAGGCTTATCAACTTGCCTCCACCGGAAGTAAAACTCAAATTCACGTAGTGGGTGACTTAAAGAAAGATGCCCACGGCAACATTATCGGGATGGAAAAAAGTGCCGACAAATTATCGTTCTCATTCATTTTGGTTGACGAAAATAAAAAAGAACAGAAAGTCTATTACAACGAGCCCATGCCGGCAGATTTTACCCGGTCGGAAAAAGTAGTTGTGATTGGCGGATACCAAAACGAGGTATTCGTAGCAAGCAAGATTTTATTAAAATGTCCTTCCAAGTATCAGGAAGAAAAAATTAATGCGAGCATCTAATTGCTCCCTTTACTAAGAAAGATTTCAGTGAGTCTGGTTAATAATTATTCATAATGCATTATTTCATTGGTGACCTGGGTCACCTTTTTGTTATTACTTCCTTTGTTACTTCGGTAATCAGCGCTTTCGCTTATTGGAGGGCAAACTCTGTTTCAGCCGAACTCAAAGATCAGTGGCTGAACAATGCACGGCTTGCATTTTACCTGCACAGCGCGGCCGTGATGGGTGTTGTCATCAGCTTGTTCGTGATTATTTATCAGCATTACTTCGAATATCATTACGCATACAGCCATTCTTCCCTTCACCTTCCGGGAGAATATATGGTCTCTTGTTTTTGGGAAGGCCAGGAAGGAAGTTTTCTTTTATGGATTTTTTGGCAGGCGCTTATCGGCATTTTCCTGATGAACACGCAGCGGGTTTGGGAAGCGCCCGTCATGGTTGTGTTTGGGTTAGTGCAGGCTTTTCTTGCTTCCATGATTTTGGGAGTTGTCATTCCCTTCATCAATATCAAAATCGGGAGTTCCCCGTTTATCCTGCTTCGCGATGCCATTGATGATCCTATTTTTTCCCTGCAGCCGGATTTTATTCCGAAAGACGGAAGCGGACTTAATCCCTTGCTCCAGAATTATTGGATGGTGATCCATCCGCCCACGTTATTCTTGGGTTTTGCGCTTACACTTCCCCCTTTCGCTTTTTGCATTGCCGGGCTCTGGCAGAAAAAATATTCAGAATGGATTAGGCCTGCTTTGCCCTGGGCTTTGTTAGGCGGAGCCATTTTAGGGTTGGGGATTTTAATGGGCGGTTATTGGGCCTATGAAACACTCAACTTTGGCGGGTATTGGAATTGGGATCCGG
>CAZNRJ010000038.1:0-17393 GCA_964574945.1 uncultured Ohtaekwangia sp.
GGGGAAAACCCCAGTATAAAAAGGGGGAAATCCCCATTGACTTAAAACTGGAGTTACGCGAGTAGCAGGCGTCAAGACACTTTTAAAAGTGTCAGACGCCTAAAAAAATCGAAAAGTTTGTGCGTTTAACATCCGTTAAAATATTTCGTGTAAATCTCTTATACCTTCTTCACCACCGTAGCGCTGGCTTGTGCCGTGGGCAATACAACCAAATCAGCTATCACTACATGCGCGGGCCGCGTAAGTGCGAACAAAATCAAATCTGCAATGTCATTGCCCATTAGCGGGTCAAATCCTTTATACACATTTTTAGAACGCTCTTCATCGCCCTTAAAGCGTACCAATGAAAACTCAGTTTCAACCAATCCCGGGTGAATGGCAGTAACTTTAATACCATGCGCATTCAGGTCGATGCGCATTCCTTTCGTAACGGCATCCACTGCAAACTTGCTGGCGCAATACACGTTGCCATTCGCGTAAACTTCCTTACCGGCAATAGAACCCATGTTAATAATGTGCCCGCTGTTCCGTTTTATCATAACCGGCAAAACTGCTTTTGTTACATACAGCAAACCTTTCACGTTGATGTCCATCATGGCATCCCAATCCTCAACACTTCCTGTTTGAATGGGATCAAGTCCATGCGCGTTACCGGCATTATTAACCAGCACATCAATCTCCTTCCATGCAGTTGGTAATGATTCAATGCCGGCCGCAACTTCTTTTTGATTTCGTACTTCAAAGGAAAGCGTGGTCACTTCTGTGTGCGTGCCCAGTTCACTTGCTAACTTTTGCAACCGATCCTTTCTTCTTCCGCACAGAATGAGCTTAAAATTATGGGTTGCCAGTAACCGGGCGGTGGCTTCACCAATGCCTGAGGTTGCCCCTGTTATAAGGGCAATTCGTTTTGTTGTCATAGCAGAATTAATAAGGTTACAAAGTACAAATTACGAAGTACAATTTAGAATGGCTTTTCCCAATTACCATTGGGTTACTTACTGATCTCAGCAGTGACTTAATCTGCGAAAGCAGATGCGTTTAAAAGATAGAACTGATAAAGAATTACTGGAAAATAAAATAGACGGAGATCGTATTTGTATTCAATCGCTTTAACGGATCTTTATAAATACTTGGGTCAGGGCCCAGCATATTACTAAGCCCCCGCGCAAAGCGAATCTCTTGCGAGAACTTAAACAGGGGAAAATAAAAGTCGAAGCCGAAACCGCCTTCTAATTGAACATTGCTATTGCGAATGTCCAGCGAAGCCGTAGACGATTGAATGTCGTTCTTACCTGAAAGTTCCAACCCCGGTGTAATGCCTCCAACCATATACATGCGCACATTTCCCCTGCGCATCGATTTGTATTTTAATAGCAAAGGAAATTCAACGTGCGTAGTTTCTACAAATTGAAGGCGTTCGGTTTCATCCGTATAGTTATAGCGAAGTTTATGTGTATAAAATCCGGCTTTCGGCATCAGCCGTAAGTCCAGAAATTCATTGATGCGGTAATTCACTAAAAAACCCAACGAAAACCCGGGCGAAAATTCTGCCATCACCGAATGAACGGTATCAAATTGCTGATCAACAAACTTATCGGAATAGGTAACCTGGTAGGCTGTTGTATGAAGCCCGATCATAAACCCGTAACTGATAGTCCGTTGATCGTAGTTGGGATTATTTTGCTGTGCCCATTTAAACATCTGCGCCTGCGAAACTACAGGGGCCAGGCCGAGACAAAACAACAGGATTATTTTATTCCTGTGTAAAGCGAACTGATTCCAAAAGTTAAAGGGGTGCATGAAGTTTGGTTAAATCCTAAACGGTCAAGAATTTTAGTGAATGCCTCTCCATCGGGAAAAGCCTGAACAGACTCTGGTAAATAGGTATAAGCAGCCGGATCACGTGAAATCAATCGTCCTATTTTAGGCAAAATGAATTTAAAATAAAAATTATAGAACTGCTTGAACGGAAACTTGCGTGGCTTTGAAAACTCCAGCACAACCATACGCCCCCCTGGTTTTAAAACCCTGCGCATTTCGGCCAGTCCTTTTTCAAGATGCTCAAAGTTCCTTACCCCAAATGCAACGATCACGGCATCAAATTTATTTTTCTCAAAGGGCAGATTTTCTGAATCCGCTAACCGCAAATCAATTTTTTGATCATACCCGCGGTCTTTTATTTTTTTACGACCTACCTCAAGCATCCCTTCGGAGATGTCTACTCCAATTACCTGATCAGGATGTAAGGATAACGTTTCAATGGCAAAATCACCCGTGCCGGTGGCTACATCCAAAATCACTTTAGGATTACCCGAAGCAAGGAGCTTAATGGCTTTTTTACGCCAGCGGATATCAATACCGAGGCTCAGAAAATGATTCAGAAAATCATAATTACCACTGATGGAGTCAAACATGCGGGCCACCTGCTGTTTCTTGCCTGCACTGTCTTCTTTATAGGGAACAACTGTCAAAATAAACGGATTAGTTATAGTGAGCACAAAAGTACTATAAGTCATCTCAAAAATACTCCCAAGAGTATCTGTCATACCGGATTTATTCCGGTATCTCGTTTTTTTGCACGGATTCCGAGATCGCGGATCGTTGTCCGCGATGACAAAGTATTTTTGAGATGATTTCTACTAAAAACAAGAAGGGTAAGAATTGGTTAGATTACTTGGCCAGCACTTTAAACTCAACCCTACGGTTTATTTCGCGCCCGCCTGTTTCATCATCATTCGATACAAGGGGCTTTTCTTCACCATACCCAATAGATTTTATCCGGCTTCCTTTAATGCCATTTGTAGTTAAATAGTTTTTAACCGCATCGGCCCTTTGCTGAGATAATTTTTTATTGAAAGTATCGCTGCCAACATCATCGGTGTGGCCACCGATCTCCACTTGCATCGATTGATTTTGCTTCATCATAGTCACCATCATATTTAACTCTTCGGCAGAGGCATCCTGTAAAGTAGCTTTGCCAAAATCAAAAAACACATGGCGCAGGGCTGACACTTCACCCACAGCCACTTTACGAAGCAAAATTTTCCGGGTTACCGTTTGTGGTTCTTCCGTTGCACGGCCTAACAAAACTTTTACATTTTCAAAAATGTATCCTTCCAGCTCAACGGAAACCACATACTCTTTAGGTACCGTGGACATCACACCAAATTCAAATGAACCTGTGCCCAAACTGGCCGAACCAATTGCTGTATTATCCCGACCGCGCATTTTTGCAGTTGCTTCAATCGGCTCTTTCGTTTCAGCATCTACAACTTCCACAATAAACCGAATGGGTTGAATGCCTTTTCTTTCGGGTGCTTTTGCTACTTCAGAATCCTTTTCCTTATCCGTGATCAAATAGATATCAGAATACCCATATCCATCCGCACGGGCTGAAGAAAAATAAAACCGATTGGCGGTTCCGGTGCCTATAATAAATACATCATCATCGGGGGTATTGATCGGATAGCCGACATTTTCTGGTTCGGTCCACTCTTTCTTCTCTAAGTCAATTAAGGTTGTTTTATAAATATCAAAGCCCCCCATGCCCTTTCTTCCCTTCGAGCTGAAATAGAGAGTCTTGCCATCGTAATCGATAAACGGGGCATCTTCATCATACTCCGTGTTAATCGTTGGGCCAAGATTTTTAACAACAGTCCAGCCTCCCTTTTTATCTTTTGTGCAGGAATAAATGTCGATCCCGCCAAGGCCACCCGGGCGCTCGCTTGCAAAGTAAATCGTTGACTCATCCTTTGTGATTGTAATCGATGATTCATAGAAGGATGAGTTTATGGCTCCCGGAAGCGCAACGGGTTTAGCCCACGTGCCATCTCCTTGTTTTGTGCTCGAAAATATGTCGCCATCACCAACACCATCCTTATAAAGAAAAAGTATGTTTCCATTAGGGGATATGGCAATGTTGGAATCATTGAAACGTGTATTAACGGTAGCCCCGATATTTTGGGCGTGTTGCCAAACCCCGCCTTCTTTTTTACTTACAAAAATATCCTCGAACGGACGGTTGTCATCGCCAACGTTTTCATTTAAGTTACCGTCCCGTCTTCTTGTTGTAAAAATTAATTCTGATTCATCTGCATTCACAACCGGGGCATAATCATCAAATTCAGAATTTACTTCCGGCCCCAGGTTGGTGATAGAAAATGGTTTCGGATCTGCCACCAATTCCTTGCCCGTAGCACATTCCTCTAATCTTTTTAATACTTCTTTTTCTTCTACCCGATCCTTCCCCTTATAATTTGGATTTCGATCCAGCTTAGTTTTATACCGGGTGTAAAAATCAATCGCCTTATCAAAGTGAAGCCCGAAATGATACCCGCTTGCAATTTGAAATTCAAGGTCAAAACGGAAATTTGGATTTTGCCGGAACACACGCAACAAATATTTTACAGCTTGTTCTTTTTGGATGGTACTGAGATGCATTAACCCGGCATCCGTGTTGGCCTTCAGGTTAGTGGTATCATAATTAGCAGCAATCACCATCAGCTCCCGTGCATCATCAATGGCTTTGGTGCCAATCATAATTTCGCTGGCCATTTCAAAATACTGCCGCGCCTGCTCTTTACTCTGCTCCTGGGCCCAACTTGTCAGGGTTGCCAGGATAACAGCTAAAAAAATAAAACCGCTACGAAAGCACTGCATGTGATTCTAAAATTTGATTGCCGACATCAGAAAAATAGTATTCCTTCAATATCGGGCAAGATACTAAAATCAATACCTAACAAAATTTACAAAATTGATTAATAAGGTACTTAAAAATTACATTCTTACCTACTTTAACCATCTTTACGGCAATATAATGCTATGGAAATCAATTCAGCAGAGTTTGTAATCAGCAATACCGACATTGAGAAATGCCCCGCCCCCAACAAACCCGAATTTGCTTTTATTGGCCGATCGAACGTAGGGAAGTCGTCCCTAATAAATATGTTAACGGGAAGGAAGGAACTGGCCAAAATTTCATCCACCCCCGGCAAAACACAAACCATCAATCATTTTTTGATAAATAAATCGTGGTATTTGGTGGATTTACCCGGCTATGGATATGCCAGCGTAAGCAAAAGCCTTAAAGAAAACTGGAGCCACATGATTGATTCTTACTTTAAGAACCGGACAAATCTTTATTGCACGTTTGTGCTGATTGATTCGCGATTGGAACCCCAGGAAAAAGATATGGAGTTTATTAAACGATTGGGCTCACTTGGTATTCCCATCGCGCTGGTACTAACAAAAACTGATAAGCTGAAACAATCGGAACTGGGAAAATCCAAAAATAAAATTGAGAAGCGACTGCTCGAAGATTGGGCAGAGCTGCCACCTTTATTCATCACATCATCCGAAAAAAAATCAGGAAGAAACGCCTTGCTTGATTTTATCGATACGGCTATCAACGCGGATAGGGAAAATGATTAGTTTTGCGCCCGAAATAATTTATTACTCATGGAATTGTCAGAAATAGCATCGATCAGTGGAAAGGGCGGGCTTTTTAAAGTGTTGAAACCCGGGAAATCAGGCGTGTTGCTGGAGTCGCTGGATGCCACCAAAACACGTATTGTTGCAAGTGCTACCCAACGCTTGTCTTTGCTGAGCGAAATTTCAATTTATACCACTACCAAAGAAGGAACCGTTGCGTTGGAAGAAGTATTGAAGAAAATCCACAAAGACTTTAACAACGATTTAGGTGTAGATTCAAACTCTGATGGTGTTGAGTTAAAAGCATTTTTAAAATCGGTGTTGCCTGAGTACGATGAAGATCGTGTTTACGTTTCCGATATCAAGAAATTAGTAAAATGGTACAGTGTTTTATTAGAGCAAACCCCTGAAATATTTGCAGATAAGGGTGAGCCTGCCGCTAACTAAAGCTCTCCGCTTTTTCAACCATTGCTTTTGAGCCTACATAAAAAGGTGTGCGCTCGTGCAGGCTTTCTGGTTTAATTTCCAGAATCCTGCGTTTACCATCGGTTGCTTTGCCGCCTGCTTGTTCGGCAATGAATGCAAGCGCGTTACACTCATACATCAGCCGCAGCTTTCCGTTTTTGTCTTTGGCCGTGGCCGGATAGATATAGATTCCGCCTTTCAATAAATTTCTATGGAAATCCGCGACAAGCGAACCAATATATCGCGCGGTGTAATTCTCATCTTTACAAAACTGAACATAGGCTTTTACTGCCGGTGAAAAAGAATTTGCCGATCCTTCATTAATAGAATAGGTCCTTCCCTTTTCGGGGATGGTCATATCAGGATGCGATAAGACATATTCACCCAATGTGCTTTCGTATGTAAACCCATTTACACCATGACCTGTTGTATAAACAAGCATCGTAGATGATCCATATAAAATATAACCGGCCGCCACCTGCTCGGACCCGCGTTGTAAAATATCTTTATCCTGGATGGGCTGCCCCACCGGACTCACTCTCCGATAGATTGAAAAGATAGTGCCGATGGATACGTTTACATCAATGTTTGACGAACCATCCAACGGATCGATGGCAATCACATATCGGCCTTCATTGTTTAAATCAACATACGATTCTGTTTCTTCCGATATCAAAGCACAGGCTTCACCGCCTTTGGTAAGCGCCCGTGTAAAACGGATGTTGGCCAACACATCTAATTTTTGCTGTTGCTCACCACCGGAATTCTGCGAACCCATAGGCCCCATAATATCGATAAGGCCCGCTTTATTTATTTCGCGGTTTACCACTTTAGACGCAAGCGCGATATCCCGCAGTAACTGCGAAAGCTCCCCGCTTGCATATTGAAACTGGAATTGGTTGTTTTTAATAAAACGATCCAGGGCTGTTCCAATTGGCAATGCAATGCGCGAAGATTCCATGAATTGGTTAATTAATAGTAATTGGCTTTACTAAATTTGATGCCTCGTTTGAATGTGCAAATATAGCATGGCGAGAGCTTGAATATGAATAAATCGGATACGAAGGTTTTTAAATTCGGGGGCGCTTCCATAAAGAATGTTAAAGCCATTAAAAACATGGCTGCTATCGTTCGGCAATTTGCTTCCGAACCGCTTTTAATTGTGGTCTCGGCCATGGGCAAGACAACCAATGCGCTCGAGCAACTTGTTGATAAGGCGCACAAGAATCACAATTATAAGTCTTCGCTTGACGAGGTTAAGTCTTACCATGTAGAAATTATAAGTCAGTTAGAAATTACGGATCATTCATTTTTAGAAAAGATTGAGACTCAGTTTAACGAGATAGAAAAAGCTGCAACTCAACCCGGTGATTACGACCAGGTGTATGACCAGGTTGTTTCGCATGGCGAGATTTTATCTTCCATGATCCTGCATACATATTTAAGCAAAGAAGGTTTGCCGTGTGAATGGATCGATGCCCGAAACTATATCCATACCAATGAAACGTACCGTGAAGGCAAAGTAGACTGGGCAAAAACAAAGCAAGCTGTGGAAACCCTTCATGAAACGCTCAGTAAAAAAATTATTGTTACACAAGGTTTTATTGGTGGCACCACAAAACAAACAACCACCACGCTTGGTCGCGAAGGTTCAGATTACAGTGCCGCAATTTTTGCTACCTGCCTGCCGGCTAAGTCGGTTACTATCTGGAAAGATGTGCCCGGTGTAATGAGCGCTGACCCCAAGCGGATATCCAATGCCATTGTCTTCGATGAATTGCCGTACCAGGAAGCATCGGAGATGACGTATTACGGAGCTTCTGTAATTCATCCAAAGACAATCAAGCCGCTGGCCAATGCCAACATTCCGCTGCTCGTAAAAAACTTTGATGATCCAACCTTGCCGGGAACCATTATTCATAATTGCAAAGTGTATAACCTTCCCCCGCTCATTGTGTTTAAAGATAATCAGTGTCTTATTTCCTGTAAGGTAACGGATTACTCATTCACCAATGAGCAACAATTGAGCTCAATCTTTGCTGCGCTTTCGCAAACCAACACGCGAATAAACGTGATGCAAAATTCCGCTATTTCATTTTCGTTTTGTGTTGACTTCCGTGATTCGAAGGTTTTAAAATTAGTTTCTGTGCTCAGCAAAGACTTTGAGGTATATTACAATACAGGACTTACGCTTATCACCGTTAAAAATTATGACACTGCTACTTTTAATGAGTATCGCACAAAACCAAATGTGATTTTGGAGCAATCTTCGCGATCTACCTTGCAGGTGCTTGTGAGAAATGACAATAAAACTTAATTATCTTTGATCATGGACTATCAAAAATATTTGGAAATCAGGCCTGACAAAAGATTTGGGAAGCCTTGCTTAAAAGGAACGCGTATCTCTGTGTACGATGTTTTAAATTGGCTATCCAATGGAATGACAAAGCAGGAAATTATGGAAGATTTTGAAGAAATAACGGAAGACATGATTAATGCTTGCCTTGCATTTGCTGCCGACAAAGAACATAAATTGAAGATTGCTTCTTGAGTACGTTTTCGCATTTAATTCTTCACATCTCTAAATGCACTCTTCAAATCCCCAATTAACACGTCCATTGACCGATCCAAAATTTCATAGACTTCCCTAAAATCCTTTTCGGTTCCATAATAAGGATCGGGCACATCACCCAATCCTTGCGGGTCATACTCGCGCATTAATTTAACCTTGTTATAATTTTCCTTGTCGGATGGCAATCGCTTAATGTTTGCCAGGTTGTTTTTATCCATAGCAATAATGTGATCAAACCCTGCCAGATCATCGGTTGTTAGTTGCCGGACAACGTGAAGGATTTCAATACCATGTTTCCTTGCCACGGCAATACTCCTGTCGTCAGCCGCACCGCCAATGTGATAATTTGCTGTTCCACACGAATCCGATTGCAGGAGATGATCCAGCTTCTGTTCCTTCACTTTATGATTAAAAATAGCAGCGGCCAATGGCGACCGGCAAATGTTACCAAGACAAACAAATAAAATCTTCATGCCTCAAAAGTAAAGATGCTTTGTTAATCGAACGAATTCTCAGGAATCTTTTACACATCACCATGATTATAAATCTTTAGCTTTGCTAAAAGTCTTCGTTATGGAATTCATAAAAGTTACAGAGCAAAAAGAACCTCAGGTTGCGCTCATAGAATTAAACCGACCTAAAGAACTCAATGCATTGAACCGTCAGTTGATGGAAGAGGTGCGCGATGCCCTTCAGCAATTGGATAAAAATGATGACGTACGGGTAATTATTATTACGGGCAACGAACAAGCCTTTGCTGCGGGTGCGGATATAAAACAGATGGCCCATAAGACTGCCATTGAGATGCTGATGATTGATCAGTTTACTACGTGGGATCAGATTCGTAAAACTAAGAAACCCATCATCGCGGCTGTATCCGGTTTTGCGTTGGGAGGTGGATGTGAGTTTGTGATGACCTGCGATATGGTAATTGCTTCTGAGACGGCCAGGTTTGGACAACCTGAAATAAAAATAGGAACGATACCCGGGGCAGGCGGCACCCAACGATTGACTAAAGCCATCGGAAAAGCAAAGGCAATGGAACTTATCCTTACGGGAAGGTTTCTTTCAGCCGAAGAAGCTCACTTCTATGGCCTGGTAAATAAAGTAGTGCCAAAAGAAATGTATTTATACGAAGCATTTCAATTGGCAAAAGAAATTGCCCGGCTTTCCCCGGTGGCCGTTCAACTGGCCAAAGAATCCATTAATCGTTCTTTTGAAACACATTTGGATGAAGGGCTTACTCTTGAGCGAAAAAATTTCTATCTAACGTTTTCATCGGAAGATCAAAAAGAAGGAATGAGAGCTTTTATGGAAAAAAGAAAACCGGAATTTAAAGGAAAATGATTCTTAAGTACGAATTAAAAATTACGATGGACAATTTAGAGCCATACAAACTATAAAGTATAGTCAACGCCTGAACAAATTTTCAATTTGAAATTACTCTACACAATATCGATTTTCTTTATTCAGCTACTATATTCTTTGGCAGCGCTGTTCCACGCCAAAGCAAAACTCTTCGTTAACGGACGAAAAGGAATTTTTAAAAAACTGCAAATTGCCTTTGCGGGAAATTCCCAACCTGTCGTTTGGGTGCATTGCTCTTCGCTGGGCGAGTTTGAACAAGGCCGCCCTATCATGGAGGCATTTAAAAAACAATATCCTTCTTATAAAATACTCCTCACGTTTTTCTCGCCATCAGGATATGAAGTGCGGAAGAATTACACAGGCGCAGAATATATCTACTATTTGCCGTGGGACACCGCAGCCAACGCAAGGCGTTTTGTTGAAATCACGAAACCCATCCTTGCTATTTTTGTCAAATATGAGTTCTGGTATTTTTATTCTGCTGAGCTGAAAAGCAAATCGATTCCCCTGATTTCCGCTTCGTGTATATTCAGGCCGGAGCAATCTTTCTTTAAATGGTACGGATCTTTCCCTCGAAGAATACTTAGAAACTTCGATCACTTTTTTGTACAAACCACTCAGTCTATTGAGCTGCTCAGGCAAATAGGGATTAGCAACAGCTCCTTAGTTGGCGATACCCGGTTCGACCGTGTGCATGATATTACCACAAACGCAATCGACATTGATCTTGCCCGGCAATTTAAGGGCGATGAGAAAGTTTTTGTGGTAGGCAGCTTGTGGCCCGAAGACCTTGAAGTGCTCGCCCCTTTCATCAATGAAAATAAAAACCTGCTGAAGTTTATAATTGCCCCGCACGAAATCAGTGAAAAATTTTTGAGTGAGATTGAAGTGTCTGTTAGCGTAAAGAGTGTTCGATATTCAAAATCAGGGCAACACTTAAATTCGTATGATGTGTTGATCATTGATAATGTAGGCATGCTTTCAAGCTTATACCGTTATGGCGAGTTTGCTTACGTTGGGGGTGCATTTGGAAAAGGACTTCACAACATTCTTGAAGCGGCTTGCTATGGTGTTCCTATCTTTTTTGGAAATAAGAATTATCAAAAATTTCAGGAAGCCAATGAACTTATTATGCGAGGTGGGGCTTTTTCGGTAGCCGATTACTCGGAATTAAAAACAACCTACGAAATGATGATGAGCCGCCCTGAAAATTTTTTATTAGCGTGTGAAGTAACAAAGTCTTACGTGAACGAAAACCTGGGGGCTACTGAAAAAATTATGAAGTATTGCAACAACCTGCTTCCTGCATGATTGGCCGTGTGTTAAAATCTACGGGCTCCTGGTATGAAGTAGCCGGAGGAGATCAAAAAAAATACGCGTGCCGGGTGCGCGGCAAATTACGGCTTGAAGAATACAAAGAAAGCAATCCCATAGCCGTGGGCGATCGTGTTGAGTTTGACCTTGAGAATAACGAAGGGGTTATATTCAAAATTCTTCCCCGCGATAATCACATGCTTCGTCAGTCCGTAAAAAGGACAGGCCATGCGAGTGTGCTGGCTGCCAACATTGACCAGATGTTAATTGTAGCAACTGTGAAACAGCCACGCACCTCATTGGGGTTCATTGATCGCGTATTGGTTTCAGCTGAGTCCTTCCGGATTCTACAAATTATTCTCTTTAATAAAAAAGATCTTTTGAGTGCGGGTGAAATTGAAGAACAGGAATCAATCATTCAACTTTATCAATCGATCGGTGTAAACGCTCACGCTATTTCTGCGCAGCATGACGAAAACCTCGCCCTGGTTGAAAATATCCTAAGCAACAAAGTAACGCTCATTGCAGGTCATTCAGGGGTTGGTAAATCAACATTGCTTAACCGGTTGTCCCCTGATTTTAAGCAAAGTACGGGAGCCATCTCTGGTTATTCGGAAAAAGGAACGCACACCACAACGTTTGCCGAAATGCTGCAGGTAAACCCAACTACTTTTATCATTGATACCCCGGGGATTAAAGAATGGGGATTGGTGGATATGGAGCAACAGGAAATCTCAGACTACTTTCCGGAGATGCGCGAGTTAAGGCTCAATTGTAAATTCGGTGCGCGCTGCCTGCACATCAACGAACCGAAGTGCGCCATTAAAGACGCGTTCGAAAAAAACCTAATCGCGCCAAGCAGGTATGATAGCTACCTGAGTATGGTGCTTGGTGAGGACAATAGAAAGTAAAAAATGAAATACACTTTAGATTGGTTAAAAGTTAAGTTTGATAAAGACGAAAGAATTAAATTTATTTTCTTTTGGGGCCATATTCATAATGGCGAAGAAGTTGGTGATTTCATTTTTAGTCAATGGTACGATACTCCCTTTCTTGTAGACAACATTGAATATAAGACCTCGGAGCATTGGATGATGGCTTGCAAAGCCAGGCTCTTTAATGATATGGAGTTATTTGATAAAATAATCAAATCCAATAAACCAGGAGAAGCCAAGGAGCTGGGGAGGCAAATAAGAAATTTTGACGCAGCTGAATGGGATAATAAGAAGTATGAAATCGTAAAGGACGGTAATATTCATAAATTCACTCAAAACAAAAAGCTTAGAGATTATCTTATCAACACAGGAGAAAGAGTTTTAGTAGAAGCAAGTCCAATTGATTCTATTTGGGGAATTGGTCTAGATTCAAATTCAAACGGGATTGAAAATCCATACACCTGGCAAGGATTAAATCTTCTTGGATTCGCCTTGATGGAAGTTCGAGATTTTGTAAAAAATTCTAATCGTTAAACTTTTGTCAATAACTTAAAATAGGCGCCAGCCAATCTCAAATCAACCATACGCAGCGATAATTTTAATTCATACATCAGTCTCCGTTTTAAAGCGGCCACTTCTTCGGGTGTTTTGTTAAGCTCTTTTATTTTCTGGCAAACTTTAAAAGTTGACCAGCGCTGCGCACCCGAGCGTTTAAACTGACTCTTGGACATAGAATCAGGAACCGAACGCTTCTTCAACAAAACAGTTGGCGAATAGATAAATCTAAATTTTCTCGAAGCCCGAACCCAAAAATCAAAATCCTCAAAGGCCAGTGACTCATCGTAGCCGTTTAAATATTCAACCACTTCCCTGCGAAACACCATGGTGGGTGAACAGATAAAATACCGATCGATTACACTGCAATAAATATCCCCGCTCGGGATTGAATCGTGCGGGTGTTTATCGGAATGAAATCGAACATGATTGCCCTGCTCATCAACGTGTTCTGCATCTGAAAATGTAACGCCATAATCCGTTCCGGCATCAGTTAATGATTTTAACCCTTCCTCCACCCTATTTGGAAGCAGTATATCATCAGCCGCTAAATCGATGCAATATGAACCGGTAGAAATGCCAAACGCTTTGTTAAATGTTTTGCAGTAACCCAAGTTAGTTGCATTGATGAGCAACGTAGTTTCAGGATGTTTCGAAATCCAATGCTTAATTACTTTCACACTGCCATCCGTGCTGCCGTCATCTATTACAATTAATTCAATGGGTTTATACGTTTGATTAATCGCAGAATCCAAAGCCTCCACCACAAACCTGGCCTGGTTGTAGCAAACGCAAATAATGGTTACCACCGGGGAGTTCATGACAACACTTTGGTAAACGTAAACTTCTTAGTAGTAACCCCGCCAATGCTTTTCTTAAAATGAAGCAAGGGTTTATTCACCTGCCCGTCAATCATGGAAGTTCCCAAATCAATCATCTTGTAGTTGTGCTGCATGGCAAAATCATAGATACCCGAAATTAAAAAAACCACCGGACTGATGCGGTTGTGCTCTTTTGCATGAGCGTAATAAAATGTATAAAGCACCTCTCTGCTTACGCGGATCACAATAGCAGCCGCTGTAGTTTCTTCTTCCGTTCCCACTTTAAAAAATAATAATCGGTTTGGAAAAGTTGTAACTAATTTCTTTAGCTCAGGCAACGTCATTGAAAGGGATTGTTGTCTCTCCTCCCGGCAGGATGCTATAAATTTATATAATTCACTCAGCGTGGATTTATTCACTTTCGTAAACCGGAATACGTTCGCAGCCTTCTTTAATTTTTGCCGTTCAGAAATCTTTATTTTTTTATCAAATGGTTTTTCGTCTAACAGAATAATGCTTGAGACCTCTTCATCCAATTCAAATCCTGATTTTAAAAATACCTGTTTTAATACTTTTGATTGCTCCTCGTTATATAATTCTGCGGCATTTCGGATTATAATCCTTTTCGCCCCAAGCTTACTGATCTGTTCTTCTACCTGAACAATAAAATCAGCAACGTGATCTGTATTTAATTTCCTATAAAACTCAATACTCCCGAAAGGCGCCCGCAAAGGACTCCGTGCTTCCCCTGCTTTGAGATGAAACGAAATACGGGCGAACACTTTATCATTCTTCACTTCGCGGTACTCAAACACATGCCAGCCAGTAACAGATTGAAGTTGCAAATGAGCAGGGTGATTAAATAAAAAAGTTGCCGCACGGGTTTTGAGGGAACTTAAATCAGTGGTATGATGGAGGGAAAATTTCAAGAACAATTAATCTTTCGACTACGTTTTCGTTTTCACGTTAGCCCAATCCTTAAATTGCCAATACACAAGTCCCGTAGTGAGGTGATTCCCTTTCACATCATGAATCTTCACTTCACAGGGAACCACTACAGTTTCCTGCGTTTGTAAGGGCTGAATTATTTTTTCTTCGAGCCACTCCTTCGAAATTACAAACTCAGCCACGGCATCCATTTTTCCCTGATAATGATAATCCATTTCAAGCCGCTGCATAATCATGCGGTATTTCTTCATATCCAGGCTGCTCAGCAAAAGAAATCCTGTAGTAAATTCTGAAATGGTGGCCAGGCCGCATGCATGCAAGCCCCTGATATGATTAAAATTTCTTTTTTTGTACGGCATGATTGCCGATAATCTGTAATCTTCAATTTTAAGAATGCGAAATCCGTGCGGTTTATTGAACGGAATCATTCGATTCAGCGACCAATTCAGCACTTTCAAATAAAAGGATGAATGTTTTGCTTTTTCAAGTATTTTGGCGGGATCAAACATGAAGTTAAATTTCGATGTACGATTGACGAATTACAAATTTTATCCCGACAACTATCGGAACACGAAGTACGAATTAATTAACCAGAAATAGAACATGAAAAAAATTATTGTATTGGGTGCGGGGCTGGTGGGCAAATCGATGGCCATTGATTTATCAAAAAAGTATGAAGTGACTTCCGTAGATATTAATGAAAAGGCGCTATCAGAACTTAAAAGCTTAGGCATACAAACCCAGAAAGCAGACATCGGCAACAAAACAATTCTCTCATCATTGCTGGGCCCGTTCGATTTAGTGATTGGCGCGGTGCCTGGTTTTATGGGTTTTGAAACGTGCCAAACAGTAATTGAAGCGGGTAAAAATATGGTGGATATTTCCTTCTTCCCGGAAGACCCTTTCTTGCTGGATGAGTTGGCTGTTAAAAATAACGTTACCGTTGTTATGGATTGTGGTGTAGCCCCGGGTATGGGAAATATTATTTTGGGTTATCACAACAAAAAAATGAAAATCAATTCGTACGAGTGCCTGGTGGGTGGCTTGCCGCTTGTGCGCGAGTGGCCATACGAATACAAAGCCGTCTTCTCGCCTATCGATGTCATTCAGGAATATATTCGCCCGGCACGTTATGTTCAGCACGGACAAATTGTAACGCGCGAAGCCTTGTCGGATGCTGAGTTAGTCAACTTTGCTGAAGTAGGAACGCTTGAGTCGTGGAATTCGGATGGGTTACGTTCTTTAATAAAAACGATGGCGCACATTCCGGATATGATCGAAAAAACATTGCGCTACCCGGGCTGTGCAGAATATTTGCGCGTGCTGCGCGAATCAGGATTCTTTTCGTACGAAGAGATTGATGTAAACGGAGTGAAAGTGAAACCCGTTGATCTCACTGCCAAGCTCCTCTTCCCCAAATGGAAACTTAAGCCCGGAGAAGAGGAATTTACCGTCATGCGAATCCGGATTTCCGGGGAAGAAAATGGCCAGCAGAAAAAATTGCAATATGATTTATTAGATCGCACCGACAGAACAACAGGCACATTATCGATGGCGCGTACCACAGGCTACACCTGCACCGCAGTTGCCAGCCTGGTGCTTGATGGAAAATATTCCCGCAAGGGAATTAGCCCACCGGAATACCTGGGCGAAGACAAAGGGAACTTCGACTTTGTGGTTGATTATCTGACCGACCGCGGAGTTATTTATAAAACTTCTTCTTTCTAACCATTCGGGTACTTACCTTGAATTCTTAATTATGACTTAATGGACCTTACCAAGAAGCAACCTTCTTTCCTGCTCGCCCTTATTCCAATTGCTGTATTAATCACTCTCCTTACCATCAATGTGCTTGTGTTAGGTTCGGATGCCATTTCGGGCGCCAATCAAATTGCCTTGTTGCTTGCATCGGGCATAGCCGGAGTTATTTCATTCCGGCTGGGCTATACATGGGAAGAAATTGAAGGCAGCATTGTAAAAAGCATAAGCTCCGCCATGGCGGCCATGCTTATTCTATTAGCGATCGGCTCACTGTCAGGCACATGGCTTCTCAGCGGCATCGTTCCTTCCATGATTTATTATGGATTAAAAATTTTAAACCCTACCATCTTTTGTTTGCTGCTTGTGTAATCTGCTGTATCGTTTCACTTGCAACCGGAAGTTCGTGGTCAACCGTAGCAACGGTTGGCATCGCCTTATTGGGGATTGGAAAAGCATTGGATATTTCAGAAGGAGTGATTGCCGGGGCTATTATTTCGGGCGCTTACTTTGGCGATAAAATGTCGCCCCTTTCCGATACTACAAACCTGGCGCCTGCCATGGCCGGCACCGATTTGTTTACGCACATCAGGTATATGGCGATTACTACAATTCCTACGTTGGGGATCACGCTCATCATCTTTTTTATTTGGGGATTTACCTTAGATACCAGCCGGGCAACTGCCGATAGCTCGTCCGTGCTGTTAGCCCTTGAAGACAAATTCAGCTTGAACCCATTACTTTTTATTGTACCGGTATTGGTCATTGTAATGATTGTAAAAAAGGTACCTGCTTTACCGGCATTACTTATTGGGGCATTATTAGGTGGCATTGCCGCCATTATCTTCCAACCACAAATTATTGAACAGATTTCAGGTGTGCAGGAAAATTACCTGAAAGCATCTTTCATTGCCGTGATGAATGCCATGACAACCTCCATCAACATTCAGACCAGCGACCCCATGATTTCTGAGTTACTTAGCGCGAATGGCATGAGTGGCATGCTCAATACCATCTGGCTGATTCTTTGTGCCATGATTTTCGGTGGGGTAATGGAATCATGCGGGTTATTAAAAGTAGTTGCTGAACAAATAATAAAATTTGCTCACTCAACCGGATCACTCGTAGCCTCCACGGCAGCAACGTGTATCTTCTTTAACTTCACAGCATCCGATCAGTACATGGCAATTGCTGTTCCAGGCCGCATGTATGCAGATACATATCGCA
>CAZNRJ010000039.1:0-5072 GCA_964574945.1 uncultured Ohtaekwangia sp.
AGCAGTTTCGCGATGACGGCGAGCATCCCCAGTGCCGTGGGAAGCAGCATCGCCACCGTCGCGGTGTTGGGAAAATGCCAACGCACAAAAAAAATACACTCTTGCAAGCCGCTACAAGCCAGCCCACGAACCAAAGCTTGCAAGAGAGTATTTTTTTTGTGCGTTGGCATTTTCATTTTGGTCAGTTATCAATAATTTCAAGGTTGATAGCAAGAATACCTTTTTCAGTTTTAGTGGTTTCAAAAGAAACTTTACTACCGATTTTTAATTGCAAAAACATTTCTTCTTTTTCATTGTCTTTATGAAAAAAATATTTTTTTCCGAATTCAGATTCTAAAAATCCCATTACATAAACGGGCGGCTTTTGTAAATCAATTACTTTTCCGATTTGCCTTTTGGAGCTTGCTCCGCCTTCCGATTTTTTATTTTCAGGAAGTGTAATCTTTCCTAACACTTTCAATTCTTGAAGTTTCTCTACGAATTGTTTTTCAGTTACTGGACTTGGTTTAATAACTTCTGCTTTTCGTTCTTCAATAGGTTCTGTATTTCTTGGTTCAAAACCTTTAAGACGCACACTGTAACTGTCTGCCCTTAAACCGTCATAACTGAAACCTAAATAAAATTCAACTGGCTTATTCAAATCACTTGAAGTTAATTTGGCTTGTGTCGGACTAAAGAATACTTCCAACTTATCAGCAATTGTAATTTTACCACTTCCGTCATGTAGATACTCTGTGAAGTAACCCTGCACCAATTCCAATTTTTCTTCTTTACTCTCTGGAGTAATAGAATGTCTGCTAACGAATTTTGTTAAGTCAGTTCCTTTACCACACCATTCAAGAATAGCAATATTTGATTTTCCTTTTGCTCTACACTCTTTTAAAAGGTTGAACGCATCAATGGTTGCATCTGTATATCCCTGTAATGCACGAAAAACTTTTAGAATGTAGAAATAATAAATAGCATCAATTGATGTGCTGTTCGCTTTCCATTTAGAAAGCTTGCTTAAAGCATCATCAATGGAAACCTTAGAATATCTTGCTGCTTGAAACCATAAATAAAAATTCTTTTCGTTGTCGGGTTCGTTCTCAATGTTCTGTTCCATTAATGAAAGAATATTATTGACGGTCTTTATGTCCTTAGCATAATCTTCTTTCTTTCGGAAATATGTTCTTACAATTTGTCTTCTTGTCCTGCTTGGATTTTTTCCTTTTTCAAGTTGGCTTCTTAGGTTCTGTAAAATCTGCTCGTAGTTCTCATAGAAAGCCATAATGTCGTTTACACAATCTTCAATTTTTCCGCTATCATCATCATCTAAATTTATTCTTCTCACTTCCTCTAAAAGTGATTCTGATAAGTCCAACCATTCAGCAAATGGGTCTGTATTTTGGCTGAAAAAATCTGCTTTGGTCTTTCCTGAAATTACAATTGCGTAATCAATTGCTGTAATCAATAATTGTATGTGGGCAATGAAGCCGTATTCATCAAGTCGGTTTTGTTTTTTTGCTATATCACGGGACAATTCAAATTGTCGTGCTGCTTCGGGAACAAGTTTGTCAATAACATCATGATATTCTTCATCAGCAATAACACCATTTTGAAGTTTTGTTTTACGATGCTTTGTCATTTCATCATAAGCAATGGAACGCAAACACATTCCTTTAATATGATAGAGTAAAGAATCTTGTGTTCCTTCAATTTCTGAAAGGCGTATTGCTTCATCTGCATATTGCAGGGCTTTCTCTCTGTTCTTGTTATGATAGGCGTAAAATCTCGCAAGGTGTGAACAGTAGTGAGGATTTTCGGGGTAAGTTTCTTTTAGAGCAAGAAATACTTGCTCCTTATCGTCTATCAATTCAATGTCATTAATAATAGTTGTAAAATCTTCTCCTGCTCTGTCTTTCCGATTTCCGATAAATAATTTTTGAAGAATCTCTTGAATATACTCGGATGTGTTTGCATCAGAAATACTATCATGAATAAACTTAACACATATATCAGCTAAACCTTGCCGCCATATTTCAGGACTCTCTGAATTACCACTTAAAATTTGCTTTTTCAATTCTCTTGCAAAGAAGTTGTGTCTGATTTTCCAAAACTTGTGATTGCCTTCTTGACTGGATGATAAAAGAGAATCAACTATTGAAGAATCTTGGGTAAAATATTTTTCAATAGCAATTATTTCTATGTTAGAAATTTTGAAAAGTGTTTTGAAAAACGAACTTGGTAGTCCTTGTCCTAAATAGTCATTGCAAATAGACAAATAAATAAGAACGCGTCTTTGTTCTTCTTTATCCTGAACTTCCAAAACAAATTTTCTGATATAGTCCTTTAAGGCAAAGAATTTTTCTTCAAATGTCAATAGCCCAATGTAGAAAGGTGTTTTCTTATAGGAATCACTTGAGTTTAAAATTTCTTCTAACTCCTTTTCCTTTTTAAGTTGAATAACCTCATTGCCGTATTCTGTGAGATAAGGTTTGTAAGCATTTACTAAATCAATTGCATCATTTCCCCAATCTGAAACAACAAGGTCGTTTGAATTTGGCTTACCTCTTTTTACAATAAGGAAAACTATTGGTCTTGCTTGTGGTATTGATTTGTATAAAGTATCTACCTCATCCAATGTAATGGATTGAGGAACTTCCATAATTACAAAAATGGTTTTCCGTGTCTTTTCGTGAAGCATTATTAGAGATTCCTTAATTTTTAAATCTCTATATTTTTTTAGAATAAGTGTTGGATAATCATTGTGTATTTCCCATGCTATTCTTCTCGCAACAGTTGTCCCGCCAAAACCAGCTTCATGAACCAATTGAATTTTTCCTCTGCTACTTTCAATTACTTTTTCAATTGGCTTCAAATACTTCTTGTTGAAATTTTGTCTTTCAACATCAAATCTATTTTTTAAACCAAACCAACTAATTTTATTTTCTCCAATTAAAAAAGCTCTGCGGTCTTCTTCATTTTCATTGTTATCGGGTAATCCCTTGTGCACAACTTCAAAATATTCCTCCAATTGAGCAAACTCTGATGCTGTCAAAAGCCCTGTAGTTTCCGTAACTGATTTCTCCATAAAGGGAATTAATATTTGCCCTTTGTTCGGATTGACTATTCCAAAGTTTGAACTGACATTTGAAAGTCCGTCTGCTATTTCGGGAACTGAAATATTGACTTTAACACCCTTAAAATCTTCACACACCTGTAACAGTTCATCGTTAAAATCATTTGCAAAAATGAATGAAGTGTTTGTTCCTAAATACTGTTCAATTTTCTCACACAAAAAATTGATATGCCGTCTTGAATTAAATAGAATGACTACAATGTTCTTTTGGTTTGAAAGAACATCAGAAAAGGATTTCAAAAATACCTCTGTATTTTTTCCAAGCTTTCTATTCCAATCGGAAAAATCTTTTTGTTCCGCTTCACCTGAACCTTTAAAGTTATTCGCAAAATAGTGGTAGTGGCTTTGAGAAAATCTTGAAAAGGAATTAACATCAATTAAATCAGATGCTTTTATTTTGTGAGGAGAAACTTCATTTTGTTTGTAAGCACACTCAAAAAAGCCGTTGCTTTCAGAGTTGTAATCAAAATCAATTATCAAATTCCATTTTGGAATGGAAAGATTTTTCAAATAGTTTTTATCAATGTTTTGGTTCTGCCCAATTATGAGAATGTAGTTTCTCTCGTCAGCAGTAAATCTGTCACAAGCTGTGTAGAGTAAGTCCCATGTTGACAAATCTATTCTCTCATAGTCGGCAATAGTTTTTAGTTTTTCATTTTCATCAATGTATTCGTTAATAAATTTTCGGACTTCCAAAAGGTATTTTTTTTGAGTTTCAAAGTCAGGTTCTTTACCCTCATGCTTGGCTGCATTTGTAATTGCATTTTTATTCTGTTTGAGAAACTGAAAATTTACAGAGGGTTCAATTGTATCATTGACTGTAGAATACAAATAGCCGTTATCCTTTCCGTTTTCATCAACATATTTTTCAATCAAACGAATAATGTCTTGTCGGAATGGATTAAAGAATCTTTTCTCCGTAGAAGAAAGATTTTTCTCTAAATGATTCTTTAGGGCATATTCCAATGACTGTGAAATAGCTTCTCCTGCATCTCTTTTGTGTTTAACAAACAAGTCATTCTTGCCATTCCTATGAGCAATTCCAGCAAGTGCTAAATCATAAGCTGCTGAATTAAATCTTTTGAAAATTGTGTCTTTCTCTTTAAAGTCCATTGGCATTTGTGTTCTATTTTTTGATTACGAAGGTAGGGTTTTGTCTCATTTATAATTCTGTAGTGAAATCATTATTCTGCCTCTCAAAATAAAGTTCAGGTAAAATAATTTTTGATTCGTTTTCTGCATCTTCCTTTTTCCAGTAAACAATGAAATTTACTTTGGCTTGTTTCAAGTGATAACCTTTTTGCTTTTGCGTTTCAATTAAATTGAGAAACTGTTTTGAGAATTTCAAAACAGTTTGTCCTTTGGCGTTTGTGCATTCATCACCGTTAATTGTCAAAGCATCTCCACTTGTCAGTTGCGAAACAAGATGTTGTCTTGTGATAAAGTAATCTAACCAAACATCTTTGTAAGTCAAGTGCATTGCCAACTGTTGTGGCGGCAAATGTTCTTCTCTGTCTTCAACTCTCTCTAAATTTTCTGCTATGAGGTTGTCAAGATAATTTCCGTTTAAGTGAATGGTCAAATTGCGTTTTGCTCTTGTCATTGCAACATACAATTGGCGTTTGGCTTCATCGGTTGCAGGGTTGAAATTTTCAAGCATGATGAAAACATTATCAAACTCTTTTCCTTTTGCTTTGTGAATGGTGGAAACAAAAATTGTCTCTCCATTCTCATTATAGAAATCTTCCAACTTTGATTCTCTTACGAAAACTTCCAAATCTGATTTGTATTTCTTTTTTGAATTGCTGCTTTCAAATTCTTTAATGAGGTTGTTGCACACTTCCAACTTTGAACTCTGCTGAAACTTTATTCTCATTTCACTTTTTGCGTTTGCCCAAACTTCATCACTGATAATTTTTACATCATCACCCATGTTTATTTCAGTCAGAAG
>CAZNRJ010000039.1:5082-17092 GCA_964574945.1 uncultured Ohtaekwangia sp.
ACTTCCAAAAGATTTTGCAAACTGAAACCGTCATTGCTTTGAATCAACTTTGCTTGCATTCCGTTTTTCAAAAGCAATCCTGAAATCTGCAATGCTTCATCATTTGTTTTTGTCAGCACACAGGTAGTTCCTGCAAGTCCTGTTGTAAGTATGTCTTGCACTAATGGGGAAATAAGATTTCCGTTTTGATAACGCACCAACTTTATATTTCCATTATCGGTTTGTTTTGCTGCAATTGGAGTTTCTTTCAAACGGTGGCGAATCTTTTTCACAAAGCCGTTTGTGAATTCAACTAAGTTGTTTTTGCTTCGGTAGTTTTCTATGAGTTCATGTTTAGCTGCTTTTCTTTCTGCCATGAACTGCTCCAAATATTTTGAGCTTGCTCCTCTGAATTCATAAATGTTTTGGTCATCGTCTCCAACTGCAATCACTCTCATTTCTTCGTTCTGCTCCATCAAAGTATTTATCAAAGCAAACTCGTCACCGTTCATGTCTTGTGCTTCATCAATTACCAAAACGGTTTTTGTAATTCTGTTTGCTTCAACTTCTCCGTTCTTAATTCTTTCAACTGTGCTTTTCAAAATAGCATCTGACTTTTCCAAACTTCCAACCTTGCCCAACAAATCAAAACAGTAGGAATGAAAAGTTTTTATTTCAATGTAGTGTGCTGCGTTGCCTATGAGTGAAAGCAATCTCTTTTTAAATTCTGTTGCTGCTGCTCTTGAAAAAGTTACCATGAGCAATTGCTCATGCTTTACATCTTCCATCAAAAGCAGAGATGCTAATTTGTGAACCAACACTCTTGTTTTTCCACTCCCAGGTCCCGCCACAACTGCAATGTGTTTTGTTTCATTGTCCTTAATAATTTCCAATTGTGTTGGAGAAAGAGAACCAAACAACTGTCGGAACTTTGCAGGCGTTAAATTTCTTTTAATTTCATTTTGTCTGCTGCCTTTGAAATATTTGTTGAGAAAAGATGTATAGTTCAACTGGAAATAATCATCAACAAATTGCAATGCACCTTTGTAGTCACCAATCATTTTCTTGGCATACTCACCAACAATATGAATTTGCTGAACCTTGTTTTCGTAAAACTGATTTAGCTTTTGGTAGTCGTCATTTTTGTATCTCCGCTTGTTGTCTTGCTCAACTCTGTCAATGGTCAAGCGATTATACACCACCAAAAATCCACCTTCAATTTTTATTGCATCAATTCTTGAAAGATAAAAAAGTGTGTCCTCAATATCTTCAAGTGAAACTTTCATTTCAAAAAGTTTCGGTCTTTTTTCAAACTCGTCTTTCAGTTCGTGAACTGAAAATTCAACCAACACTTCTTCCTTTTCTTTTTCATCCTCTGCAATATTTACATTGCTTTTCTCATAGAGAAATTCAACAAGAAACTTTGCTAACTCATGTCGCTTCTCTAACTTTTCCTTCAAGGATTCTTTTGGTTGAACACAAAGAATCACTACATGATTTTTTGAATACTCTTCGTTGTGTCGCTTAATCCAATTCTTGATTGCCCAAAAATTGATGATGGTTTTAATCTTGTTCGGTGTAACATCTTTACAACCTTTCTCCTCTGCATCTTCATTCAATTCTTTAATGTGAAAAGTTTTCTCCTTTTCTTCAAACACTGGTAAAAGAAAATTTTCAATCTGACTGAATGTTTCTACAACCTTCAATGAACGGTTTATGTTTTCACCTTTCTTTATAAATGCTGTCAAATCTTTTGCATCTGCCAAAATCTTTTCTTCACGAAGAAGATTGACAATGTTTATCACTTCTTCTTTTACAATTCCTAAATGGTCGCTGATGTAATCTATTCTTGATTCTGCTGCTTCATCGTTTGATTGCTTTCTGCTTTTACTTGAAAAAAGTTTCTTGATAATTCTGATTCCTTTTTCTTTTTGCTTCTCCTCAAATCGTTGCGAAGCATTTATTTTTTCAATCGCTTCTTGTGCGTTCTTTGAAAGAATACTGTTGGCAAAAACTCTTGGCATATTCTGTCCTCGTTTCAAATAACCAGCATCTTCAAGGGCTGCAATTGCTGTTGTTACTCTTGTTTCAATCTCAACAACATTATCATCCCAACCTGCTTTTCGTGCAATCTCTAAAGCTGAATTTGAAACCGAAGAACGAAATCTTGTTATGTCCTTTATCGCTTTCCAAACTTGTTGAATTTCTTTGATTGAAAGTTTTGTTTGGTTTAACAAAATAAAATGTTTGCCAAGGTCTTCTTCGTTAAATAACACAAAACAATCTGCTGTTATATTTTCATCTCGTCCTGCTCTGCCTGCTTCCTGAATGTAGTTCTCCAATGAATCAGAAATCTCATAGTGAATTACCATCCCAATATCTTTCTTGTCAACTCCCATTCCGAAAGCAGAAGTTGCAACCATGATTGGAATTTCACCTTTTATGAAAGCATCTTGGTTAGTGGTTTTTTCTTTCACATCCATTTTGCCGTGATACGGTTTCGCACTGAAACCATCTTCACTCAATCTCTCTGCAAGTGAATACGCTTTCTTCGTTCTTGAAACATAAATGATAGTCGGGCAATTCTTTTCTTCAATTAAATCTCTGACTGAATTATATTTTTCTTCTTCGTCTCCCTTCTCAAAAACTTTGTATTGCAAGTTTGTTCTTGTCGCACTTGAACTGAAAATTTCTAAATCAAGAGAAAGTTTTTCTTTGAAGTAGGCACAAATATCTTCAATGACTTTTTTCTTCGCTGTTGCTGTGAAGCAAGAAATGGGAATTGTTTCTTCAAGATTTTTCTTCTCCTGAATTTGCTTGATGAAATCACCGATGTATAAATAATCAACTCTGAAATCTTGTCCCCACGATGAAAAGCAGTGGGCTTCATCAACCACAAAGCGAACAATTTTTCTTCCTAATAAAAGTCGTTCAATTGTTTTTGAACGCAAAGATTCTGGTGAGATGTAAAGCAGCGATGCAGAACCATCTTCAACTCTTTCAAAAGATTTTCCTCTTTCAATTGGGTCAAGCAAACCGTTTATTGTAACTGCATTTGTGATTCCAATTTTTTCAAGATTGTCAACTTGGTCTTTCATCAAAGATTGCAATGGAGAAATTACAACCGTCAAACCTTTTGTCGCAACTCCACTCATTAAAGCAGGAACTTGAAATGTGATTGACTTGCCTCCACCAGTCGGGAAAACGGCTAAGAGTGATTTGTTGTCAACGGCTGCTTTAACTGCGTTCTCTTGCAATTGCTCACCTGCATAAGTTCTGTAAGAATTAAAACCAAAATATTCTTTCAGTCCTTTGTGTATGTCCAATGCCTGATTGCAATACACACAACCCATGAGACACGGTTTGTTTCTTAATGCAATCATTACTCTTTCTATTTCAGGATATGTTTTCAGAACCCAAGGCGGTGTAATTGAATAACGGTTGCGGCAATTTATCAGTGCTAAAGTGTAAGCTAATTCAATCGGATGTTCTGCAATTATTTTTGTCAGGTCTGCTTGTTCGCAAATTTCAGAATGAAATTTTTCACGAATTAGTTTTTCAAGGTTTGTGTCGCTACTTGTGTATGCAATGAAATGGAAAAAGGAGTGGAACTCCTTTTTTTCATTCAATAGCAAATACAGAATTTGTTTTAGCGTTTCGTCCGATTGTTGGAACGCTGCAACTTCATCAAAGAAAAGGTCTTTGGCTTTTATAGAATCGTTAAGAGGATTGTTTGAATCCTCTGTTTGTAGCTTGTCGTCTTTGAGTAAAGCATGATACGGCTTTGTCGGAAACAGAAGGGGAGAGAGAAATAAAGTGTCAATGATGTTGTTGGAATTTATTCCAGCATCGTTAACTGCTTTCTGAATATATTTTAAGTCGTGGTTGAAAATGTTGTGTCCGCAAATGAACTCCGTTCCTTTTATGAACTTAATAAAGTCAGTTATTGAATTTGAATGAAAAGAATTGCCATCACCCTTGACACTTCCAATGTCAAGAATCTTTCGGCTTTTCGGCTCAATCTCTGTGTCAATAAAAGCAATTGAGTTCATTTTTTATTTTGCTGAATATGTAAATGAGATTCATACCCTGCAAAGTAATGAAACATGATTGAAGATTTTGCTATGGAACGGATAAAGCGTTGGGAAAAACACTCTTTCATTTTTTTTCGGGTTGGGTTTGTGTGATGGCAAAAAAATGAAAGTGTGTTTTGTGCGTTGGCATAGAAATTCAAATTTTTTTGTGCGGTGGCGGTGTTTTATTTTTTTTTGAAGCGTTTGCCTGTTCATTAAAAGCGATGTCAGTTGTTGTCCTCGTTATTCCAAAACTGTTCATTCAAAGCTCCAAAGGTTCAAGTTAGCAGGTCGCCAAATGGTTGCAGCTAACATCCCAATATAAGCATTGCTTATATATCTACTATCTAAATACCTTGAATTTAAGAGACTTTCCGTGATCAACACGAGAAATAATGCGGCTCCAAATATTGAGCCCCCTTGCTGTTCGGGGTATATAATCCGAATAGTTTCAATAAAGATCACTCATTCCTGATTTCATCTACCGGATTTGTCATTGCTTACATTGTGATGATGGTTTAATGTATTAACAAGAATACCAAATTCCAGTTACTGCCTGGTTTTACGACCAGACAGCAATACTTAAGTTTGATCTTGATGTTTTATTTTCACGCTGATATCACGCATTAAGTTTGTAACATCGTCCTGGCCAAATCCCCAACCCCAGGTGTCCAATTCAATTTCGCGTCCATTCAACAACTTAAAAACAATACCGATTTTTTCGTACCCCCTGCGGATATCCATCACCTTGGTGATATAATCCACCCACTCAATCTCATGCCACAATATTTTCAACTCCTTACCCCTCCGAAAACAAATAAAGCTTTCCCCTGTTAATTTTATATAGGCCCTTCCATGGTCGATAACATAAAAAACCCTGTAAAATCCAGGTCCAAGAAAAACTGCAAAGGTTATAACCATCCCTATCACCCGGTTCATGGAATCCGTGTTTAAAAACAGGACAAGCCCGCAACACAATAAGCCAAGGGCAAACGTAACAACCATGGATTTATATTGCGGGGGCAGATAGATTTGATAACGCACCTCTCCCTTGCGCTCTTTTCGAAATCTTTTGTGTGACTGAGTGAAGAAATAATAAAGTTGTGTAAACTGAAAAAGTGCGATGGCCCATAAGAGATATTCATGGATGGGTATGAACCTGGTGGTCTCCCTTATCAGGTATCTAAGCAGAAAAAATATCCCTACAAGAGCGAAGGTAATCATGATAACCCGACCTGAATTATCCGGTTTGGCCATATTTTTTGATTTAGGTTATTACAGTAGCACCTCCTCCCATCCAGGTATGGAAGTCCATACGTCAATATACAAAACGTTTTTCTTTGTAGCGGTTCCGGTTGCTGCCTGGTCTAAATCAGGAAACGGACAACGAAGAAAAGAATATGTTGCCTTACCGCGCGGTTTTAGTAAATAATCATAATCCAAAATATACCCTTGGCGAAAAGCCGTAAAGGTTGATACCCCGGTCTGAACCACCTTTAAATAATCGCAAAAGAGATTTTCACGCGTAGCAAACAATCAACTTGAAATGCACCTGATGAAAACCACTTTTGACCTGTCAACCAAAACAAAAACAACCATGAAAGCACTACAAAGTAACACCCGGTACATGTACAAACACATTGCCTTTATCATTTTTATGATGGTACTGATGCTGGTGATTTTTAAAAATGCAAAAGCACAGGAAGATCAACAGGTAAGCAAACCCTCAGCATCCTACTTCAGGTTTGGAGTGGGCTATGGATTTCCTTCCGGTTCACAATTATTGGAAGCAAATTCTACCAGCACATCTTCAAACACGGGATATACTTCCAAACAAGAAGGCATCTACGGATCATTGGGGTCGGGATTTGCATTCAATTCATCCTACCTGCACATGTATTCCAACAATGTAGGACTGGATGTGAATGTGCAATACGTGTGGGGCAAGAAATACGAAAGTACTCACAACTCATCCGGGCCTTATGACTCGTATACTTATAAAAGTAAAGTTTATTCCCGGGGCCTGTTATTTGGGCCTTCCCTGATCGTGATGATCGGTGAGAATAAAGTGAAACCCTATGTTCAGGTTGGGGTTACTGCAGGAAGTATTAAAGTACACGGAGAAGAAGGTACAACAAATTACAAAAGCAGCACCGAATATTACGGTGGACTTTCCATTGGGTTTAAAGGTGGCTTTGGCATTGATGCCCCCATCTCAGAAAATGCAAAATTTTTTACTGAATTCGTGTTCACCAGCATGAGTTACTATCCCAAAAAAGGAACAGAAACTTACGGATCAAATCAGCAGAAGATTGAGTTTGTAAGGGAGGTGTCATATAATAGCAATTCAAATCCGAATCCCAACACAAGCAAACAACTCCGTTCTTCAATGCCTTTTGGAAGTGCTGCCCTTAACATCGGTTTAAAACTTCAATTAAAGAAAAAGGTATAAAAAATCTCCCCTGCAAATCCCATCCTGCTAAACCTTGTTGTTCTTATCTGTCAGGTCTTCGGCCTGACAGATTTTTTTGGGGAAATTCCGCGAATCCGTAATTTGCTTTTAAAATTGATTGAAATGGAAGAGCCTAACGCTGTACTAAATCAGGAAACGGACAAGGAAGAAAAAAAATTGAAAAAAGCTGAGAAGAGGGCGACCAAAGAGGAATATGCTAAAGAAAGACTTTTGCTTGCCTATGAAAGGACGTTAATCGCCTGGACTAAAGCAGGCACTCACTTATTAATCTTTGGTTTCGCACTTTACAAACTGCTGGAAGCCAAACTTCAACAGGGTGGCAGCCATCCCATTCTGGAAATTCTTACTCCCAGCCGGCTGGCATTAATTCTTTTTACATCCGGATTTTTTTCTTTGTTAATGGCCACCATCCGGTTCGTGGAAATTCAAAAAAGGTTCACCAAATTTTCGTTGGTAAATTATTTTAAGCCAATCCTTATGCTGGCTTATGTAATTCTTACTTTGCTTTTATTACTTTCCCTTGGCATCGCCCTGGGCCGATAAGGTAAGATGAGAAGTCGTAAGTTCTGATTGCAATTGAAAACTTGTTGGTCAGCGACCAACAAGAACTGAGGGAATGATAGCTTACGGTGAGCAGTGCGAGTAGCGGTCCTGCCCCCATGCTAAGCTCAATTTTTTACAAATGTTTCTCTTAACGTGTGGTTGTGCAGCAACTACTACTGTTGCTCACCGTATTTATGACTCTATCCACTTTATCAAAATGAAATAATTAAATAGTCCAACGATGGTAAACGTCATAAGTAAATTAATTATCGCCATTCCAATTGTCAGTCGTTGTGTCTCTGATACTACTTTAACATAAATCACAAGAGTCCAAATACCTATTGCCGCCTCAACTATGGTTATGAAACTCACTATTAAAACATTGTCAATCATATCTGGTCGCAATGAGGATATAGGTTCCTTGCCGAATATTAGAAATTTGAAAATTAACATTAATAGTAGTCCCAAGCTGGGTACATTGGCGTAAGCTGTCGTCCTTAAAACTTCTTTGTAACTAGATTTTCCGTCAACTAATTTTCCAGTCCAGTATATTGAAAGTGCTATTAGTCTTGAAAGAATTAGTCCGAGTAAAAGCCCAACGGGAATTGTCACTATTAGAATTACCAACCAGTCAAACTTGTCCCCGTATTGTGGCATTTTTGCCAACCGTGAATAGAGCCAAACAATTCCACTTACACCAAACAATACGTTCATTAATCGTTTATAATTATTGTCGATTATCTCACGTGTCGTTAACCGTGTATTTAACCAAATGTCAATAAATGGATTTGTCGTCATAAAAAACTACTTGTCAAAATAAATGTGCACAACATCACAATATAAGCATTACTTATACATGTGTTAACTCAACAATCAAAATTTTATAACTCCTACTCATACTTCAATGTCTCGGCAGGATTAATCAACGCTGCTTTAATGGCATGATAGCTTACGGTGAGCAGCGCGAGTAGTAACCCCGCACCCATGCTAAGGGCAAACAATTCCCAGCCAATGGTAGCTTTGTACGTAAAGTCTTTCAAATACCACGTTGTGATAAACCACCACGAGAGCGGGGCGGCCAAACAAAAAGCAACAAAGGCCAGCAGGATAAACTGGCGGTTGAGCAGCACAAAGATGGATTGCAAGTCGGCACCCATCACTTTACGGATGCCAATTTCCTTGGTGCGGTTTACGGCATTGATGCCCGCCAGGCCAAACAATCCCAAACAAGAAATCAAAATCGCAAACCCCGTAGCCAGTCCCATGATGCTCATCCAGCGTTGATAGCTCCTGTATTGTTTGGCCACGTCTTCATCTAAAAAGGTATAGTCAAACGGCTTGTCGGGATACAACTCTGACCAAAGTGATTTTACTTTTTCAAGTCCGGTCACAACATCCGTAGTACTCAGGCGCACCATCATGGTGGTCAGGTAGCCCATGCTCTTCATATCCATGGAAAGAAACATCGGTTCAAACGCCCGCTCTAAGGAAAGAAAATGATAGTCTTTCACCACACCAACAATGGGCGACCCCAACCCTACTGAGTCTTCCTGCCAGTTGTAATATTCGTTTAACGGATCTGTCCATTTCATATCGCGCACAAGCGCTTCATTTACAATAATGCCGCTGGTATCTGTTGCAATAGCCGCATCAAAATTTCTTCCGGCCACCAATTGAATATCGAGCGTGGGAATGTAGAACGGGTCAATGCTATATACGTACGCAGCTTTTTGCTCACCTTTTATCTTAAAACCCCAGCGCGAGTAGCCCTGGTTAAATCCGGTGCTGGCTCCCGTTACCGAAGCAATAGCAGGTTCATTTCCTGCGCGGGTACGAAACTGTTCAATTACTTTATTGCCCTCAGCATTCCAACCTGTTTGTGTAGGGATCACCAACACTTGTTCTTTATTGTAGCCAAGGTCTTTAGTGGTAATAAAATTCATCTGGCGGTACATCATCACCGAGCTTATAATCAAAAACGCAGACAAGGCAAACTGCAGCACCACCAATGGTTTTGTAAAACCCGCCTGCAGGCGTGACGTAAAACCCCCTTTCAATACTTGTGCAGGTTTAAAGCGTGAAAGAAAAAGCGAAGGGTAACTTCCGGCCAGCAAGCCAACAATCGAGGTAAGAATAAATCCCACAGATAACAACTGAATTATTTTCGTGGCAGTAAGTTCAATCCCCTTGTTTGTAAATTCATTGAAGGCGGGTAAGAATAAAACCACCAGCACAGAACCAATCACCATCGAAGCAAAAGCAAGCATCAGCGATTCAAAACTGAATTGATACACCAACTGGTTGCGTTGTGCACCAACTACTTTGCGCACGCCTACTTCAATCCTGCGCGAAGCCGAAGTAGTAAGCGACAGTGAAATGTAATTGATGCACGCGATAAGCATGATCAGCAATGCGATTCCTCCTAATATGATCGAGTATTGCGGATCGCTTACTTTCTCCCAATCAACTTTCTTTTTTAAATGCACATCAGGAAGGGCAGTAAATAAATACTCCATCATCTTCACATCATCGGGAACAGGGACCGCGGATTCCTTGCGCCACTTCTCGAGTTTATCACCCATGTATTTATCAACAATCTTATCGAGGTTTGTTTTGAAGGTGGTGAGGTCGGCATTGGGATTTAATTGCACAAACGTAGGTGTATTGTAGCTTCCCCAATTGGCGAGGTTACGATCGTAGTAAGGTCTGTTCTCTTGCGGAATCAAAATTTCGAAATGAACGCTTGAGTTGGCGGGTGCCGGTTCAATAATCCCGGTTACGGTATAGGATTTCTCCCCGTTGATATCGATGCGAATTGTTTTTCCAATCGGGTCAGCATCGCCAAAATATTTTTTTACGATAGCGGGTGTGAGTACAATCTCTGATTTATCCAAAAAAATGCGATCGGCATTACCTGCAACCAGGTTGAATGAAAACATCTTGAAAAAGTCAGCATCTACATACGCTACTTCTTCGGTAAACACTTTTTCTTCGTAGCGAAAAATTCCACGCGCCCCGCTGTTATAGCGGGTTGCATACTTCACTTCGGGTAATTCCTCTTTCAACGCGGGGGCCAGTCCCGTTTGTATCCACGCTGACTGACGGTATGGATCAGGTGAATCATGTTGCCAGGTGTCATAGCTTCGATTTTCAATCCGGTAGATCGAATTTTTGTTTTCATGAAACTGGTCGAACTCTTTTTCATCCTGAATATAGAGCGCGATTAACATACAAAACGCAAGGCCAATGCTCAGGCCAAAGGCGTTGATGAACGAATAGAACTTGCGCTTCTGAATGTTGCGCGTGGCCACTTTAAAATAATTTCCAATCATACTGGTGTTGATTAAATTCAAGGTAAACTGATTTCGTAAAAGAATGCCGGGCCGCATAAATTTTAGTGCGTTCCAAACAAACCTCCTTTTGGCTTTCTTCACTCCTACGGCTTGCACATCTGCATCAAACTGTTCGAGCAAGTCGCCTTCGATGCCTTCGTATAAGTAAGCAGGACAAAATCTCCGAAGGAACCGAAGCCAATTGTCTAAACCATGATTTCTTTGATTCTTGGATGGGCTATGATTATCTGAGGACATGGTTATTCAATTTTTTTACCAGGCTTCATTACTCGCTTAAACTCCAAACTTCTGCTGCCAAAATTTATGAGAAGACCTATTTCCATTTTATATGCTTCCAAATAGTTGATTGCCTGAGCCAGGTGTACGTCTTCGAGATGAATCACAGCTTTAAGTTCAACCATGATTTTCTCTTCGACAAAAAAATCAACTCTTCTCATACCAATTTGAATATCCTTATAATGAATTGGCATCTCAAACTCACGGGCAAATGTCAATCCCTGAATTCGCATTTCAATTTCTAAAGCTCTGTGATAAATCACTTCCTGAAATCCGTTACCAAGAAATTTATGAACCTCCATGGCACAGCCAATGATCTTACCTGTCAACTCAGAATGTTTATACTGTTCCTTAATCATAGTCCATCATGTTAATCAATAAAATCATAGTTAAGACGAGGTATTAGCTTCCATAAATCTATCCGGGCTTCCTTCATAGACCTCAACATGGCAAGCCCGGCATTGGTAATTGTAAAAATCCGTTTGCGTCTTCCGCCCCGTGTGCTGGTAGCTCCCCCCATGCTCGACTTCACCAGGCCCTTGTCCTCCAACCGGTAAAGCGTTACATGCACAGCACTTAAATTTGATTCGCGCCCAAGCCGGTCTTTAATTTCATTTACAATAGCATTGCCATACGCCTCTTCCTGCAGGACGCCTACCATGGTAAGTACCAATTCTTCAAACTCGCCTAAGTATTCTTTACTCATTTCTATACGTTTTTTAAAACATATATACTCAATTATTCCTTATTTGTTACAACTTTGTCAAAGAAATAGCTAAAAAAAATTTAACAGTTTACAAATGGGCAATTGACAAGTTGTTCTTTGTCAATTGTTTATTGTGAACTTACTACTCGTACTTCAGGGCTTCTGCCGGTCGGGTCCAGGCGGTTTTAATGGTCTGGTAGCTAATGGTAAGCAAGGCAACCAGCAACGATAATCCGCCTGCAGCGGCAAACACCTGCCAGCTTACGTTAATGCGATATTGAAAAGATTGCAGCCAGTTGTTCATCAGGTACCAGGTAATCGGCACAGATAACAATAATGAAACAGCAATTAACATCACATAATCTCTTGAAAGCAAAACAAGCAGCGATTGTTCAGTGGCGCCCATTACTTTACGGATCGAAATTTCTTTCGTGCGATTTTGCATGGCCAATGAAGCCAGTGCATATAATCCTAAACTTCCGATGATCATAGCTAACAATGTAGCGATGCTTACGATCTTTCCTAAGTTTTGATCGCTGCGATACTGCTTATCCATAGCCTGATCAACAAACGCGAATGCAAACTCCTCCCCGCCTGTTAAGGTGTT
>CAZNRJ010000039.1:17102-17336 GCA_964574945.1 uncultured Ohtaekwangia sp.
CCAGTGTAGCAGCCATGTTTTCTGGTTTTAATCGCAGCATCAATTTTGGAATTGGATTGTTATCAATGTTGATATTCTCTGATCCGCTTAAAACAATAGCAGCGTCTTGCACCATCACAAGCGGTTGCACCGATGTATACAGCGAAGCGTAATTAAAATCTTTTACGATGCCCACAACTTCATGATCGGCAAAGCCCTTACCGGGGATGCGTTTGCCAACAGGATCAGTCCAGC
>CAZNRJ010000040.1:0-14256 GCA_964574945.1 uncultured Ohtaekwangia sp.
AGGACAAATTTTAAAAGTAAGATGTACGAATTGGTGTCTATCCGCAGATTTATTATCTTTATTATTATTTAGCCTGATGAGAACGCTCACAATTGATAATACAAAAGAATGGACTGTAGATGACTATCTTCTATTGGGAGAAATAAAGACACCGTGCCAGTTAATTAACGGAGAATTAATTATGAGCCCTGCCCCACACCCCAACCATCAACGAATCTCAAGGAAATTATTCAAAATTTTTGATCGGGTATTGGAGGGCCAGGGTGAAACATTCTATGCACCAATTGATCTATACATAGACAATAAAAATGTCTTTCAGCCGGATTTGGCCTACGTATCGAATAAGAATAAATCCGTTATAACAAATCGCGGTATTGAAGGGCCTATTGAAATTGTAGTGGAGATAATTTCACCCTCCAATAGTTATACAGACAGGAATCAAAAGAAAAGCAGTTACCTGAAATTTGGCATTAACGAATACTGGATTGTGGATCCGGGAAACAAATCAATTGAGATTTATTCCCCGGAAGGCGGTGGTGAAGTTCCTGTATTCTTTCTTTCAGAAGAAGGCCTGGTTACATCGCCACTGATTCACGACCTGCAATTTGAATTGAAGGATATTTTCTAACCCTTCTCTTCCTTCAAGCTCCATCCAAAGCATCCAAGAGTAATTAATAAAAGTATCCAGCCCGAAGCCATCGTAATTTTATTTCCTATTACGTAAGGCTTTGGTTCAAATCTAAATTCGATCGTATGCTTACCCGCAGGAACTTCCAGCGCACGTAATACATAGTTGGCGCGAAGTATCGGTACTTCGTTGCCATCAATAAATGCATGCCAGCCTTTGGGGTAATAAATTTCTGAAAACACCGCTAAGCCATTTGCTGTAGACTCCGACTCATATTTCAGATAAGGCGGTGTGTGCTGCAGTAATTTGATATTCGCAATACTATCAATGGATGATTGTCCGTAATCAACACGCAACTTTGAATCAAGTACTGCTACTTCTTTCGTGTTAATCAGGCCTGTAAGATTCAGTTCTTCTGCAGGCGAGTTAGCTTTCAGCACTTCCTTAACAAACCAGGCAGCGCCATTTGCTTCAGGATTAGGGAACACATCGGTACCATAAACAAAATACTTTGCATTGAGCATATTTAGTACCCGGTATGTATCAAATTGCATTGACCCCTGGCGGGCATCCTGATAAATTTGTTCGGTCTCTTTCGAAAGTATTGAATCATACAAATCCTGGTAGCGTCTCAGCTTTGCCCCATGGTAGCCGCCCAATGAATTATGAAAATAAGAGGTGCGGGCTTCTGTAAATGGACTTTGTAAATTATAGACCCGGTAATAACTTTTATCTTTTAGAATTTTTTCATCGGCACTGGTTGCAATAGCGAACGAATTATCGCGTTTACGTTTGTAATTTTCTTTTGAGAAATAACGACTGTCTACCAAAGCCAGATCGGCCCACATTAAAATAATTATGAACGGATAGATCAAGGCCGGCTTCAAATAATTTTTAAGCAAAGCGAAAATGGCACCACTAAAAATCAATATCATCCAAAGTGCACGCCAGGCATCTGAACGTAATAAAGCAACACGATCCTTTTGCATAGCTTGCCTTAACCAAACAGGGAATTGAGATTCTTCCGGCTTTAAAAAACTTCCAAACCCTCCAATCGCTAAAAATAAAAGACATAATCCTGTTGTGATAAAGAACGGCCACATCAGCTTGCGTTGAGTTTCTTTATTCCAACCCAGGCTCATCAATTTCTCTACCCCTAACATTCCCAACAAAGGCATGGCAAAAAGAATAATCACCAACGCAAAATTGACGGAACGAAATTTATTATAGCCCGGAAAATAATCGAACATGAAATAATTAAACGTAGAGAAGCTATCACCCATACTTAACATCAGGCTGAGCGCGCTTAACGACACCAACCACCATACGTATTTCTTTTCGGCAAACACAATCCCGATTATAAATAAGAAAACTACCAATGCCCCTGCATAGTATGGCCCAACTGTAAAATCCTGCGGCCCCCAATAGGCGCGGGCATAATTGGCTAACTGATTGGCTGTTTCATTATCCCCTGCCTGGCTAAGGGATTTATAGGTATTACTTTCCTGGTTGGCTGCCAGCAAATCCATGCTACTGCCGCCATAAAAGTTAGGAAGGAACAATGTCATGGGTTCCCACACTCCATACTTGTATTGAAACGCGTACGACTTCGAGAGCCCACTTACATCGTCTCCATTTTTAGTAGGAGCAATTTCAGACGTGCCTCGAATAGAGTATTTTGTATATTCTGTGATCGCCCAAAACTGGCCAAAGAAAGTACCCACAGCAATTATAACAGCGGGAACCAGAATAAATATATTTTTAAGAAAATCAGGAAGTTGCCTGTCGCGAATAGCAAGAATGAGATGAATCAATCCATAGACCAAAACAATCAACACGAGGTAATATGTAATCTGCAAATGGTTCTCACGCAAGTGAAGCGCTAACCCAACGGCTGTTGTGGCAAAACCGAGAACACGTTTTCCCGAAAAGGTAAGATGAATGCCTGCAAACACCAGCGGCATAAATGCGATGGCGCCAATGCGTGCATTATGCCCGGCCGAAAGCCCGATGATCATATAAGATGAAAGGCCAAAGGCCAGCGCCCCGGCAATGGCGAACCACGGCCGGATTTTAAAAGAAAGTAAAAGAATGTAATAACAAATAAAGGCGAGAAAAATATTTGAGATGGGATGGGGCAGAAATACAGAGAGTACTTTTTTCATGCCGATCACAACCCCATCGCTCCAGCTTAAATTAACAAGATAAGCCGGCATGCCCGAAAACATTGCATTTGCCCAAAGACCTTCTTCCCCGGTTTGATCGCGATAATCGCGCAGCTCTTTCGATGATCCGCTCCACTGCTGAATATCGCTTTGTTCGATCGCTTTGTTATCGAAAAAGATAGGGTTGAAGAAAAAAACAGTCACTAATAAAAAAACTACAACTGCTACGAAGTGAGGCAGGGCATCAGAAAACTTTATTTTTTTCATCGGAAGCGTTTAAAACAGGAACGCAAAATAACAGTTAATTTCTTAAACACATAGAATACAAAGGCAAGCTGTAGCCATGTGTTTTAAAATTTTAAAACAGCATATCCTTTCAATTGATAGGCGGTGAGTGTTGTTAACATCGATGTGGCGATTTTCACTTCGGGCACCATTTTATTACGGTCAATATTCCGGGCAATTATGGATTGACCACAGATAAACATTTTAACACCTGCTTTCTCCAATTCCTGGTACAATCCAAGATTTGGATTATCAACATTGTACTTTGCCCTATACGCATCATTACTCATTACTGTATAAGAAGCGCCTCCGTGAATGGCCAGCACCACATGCAATTTATTCTTCGGCACACCCCCCATAACGTGCAGGTTTAACAAGCGGGCAACATTGTGTAGCGCCCAGTTTACAGAATCGGGTGTAGCATTGGCCCGCTCAATTTCAATAACAATATTATACTCAAGTGTGGGATCAGGTTTTTCATCAGCATAAGGAATTTCAAAAATGCCACCATAGTTTTTAACCACCGGGTTCACGCGCTTCTGCGCAAACACACACATTGAAACACACACTAAAACAAGGGAAAATGTAATTTTCATAAATGATCCTTTAAAATATTAAGGGCTGCTACTAAAATGAGGAGAGCCGTGATACGCCTGATATAAGTTGTGTTAAATTTTTTGGCGCTTAATCGCGAACCAATCTGGCCGCCAATGAGCACTGCCACTAAAAGTGGTAAAATAAAATCCCACTTGAAGTTTTGTAACCCGGCAGCAAATTGTCCGATCAATCCACCAATGGAATTAACCAAAATAAAAACACTGGCCAATGCTGCAATGCGTTTTGCCTCAAACCAATTTAAGAGATGTAAAACGGGCGCTAAGAAAATTCCGCCACCAATACTTACCAAACCCGACAAGAAACCAATTCCGCCTCCCAACAATACTGGACCTGTTATTGATTTCAGATTACTTTGTGATTCCGCTTTGGGCTTCAGCCATAAAAAAACTGAAGCCAGCAGCAATGTAAATCCAAGCAACACAAAAAAAGTATCATCTTTTAGTTTCCAATAGCCACCTATAAAAGCCATTGGCACACTGGCAATTAAAAACGGCCAGATTTCTTTAAGGGATATTTTTCCCTCGCGATAATATATGATGGTTCCACCCGTCACTACTATGATGTTGCAAAGCAATGCAGCAGGCCGGATCGTTTCCGGTAGCAAACCAAAAAAAGGTTGTGCCATTAACGCCAGATAGCTGGAGCCGCCTCCAAACCCAACCGATGAATAAACAAACGCAATGAAGAAAAATGAAACGATTAGAAGGTAAGTTTCCATACTGTCAGCCTCCTATTGTTGACATGGATTCCTTCACTGGCGAACCTGCCATTCGTTTTGCTTCTGCTTCAAATCCATCTTTGGGTCGATTACTGAATGCTTTCAGCAACTGCATCTTTATTTCTTCATCGGTATACCCATCCCGCATCAGGTCTCTTACATTCAAGACGCCTTCATCATACAAACACGTTTTTAACGTACCCTGGGCCGTAACCCGAATGCGATTACACGTGCCGCAAAACGTTCTGCTAAACGCAGCTATCACTCCAATGCTTCCCAGGTGGCCCGGTACTTTATAATTATATGAAGTGGAATAAAGCGGATCAGCTTCTTTTTGAATCGAAGGATATTCAGCCCGAATATGATCCATTATTTTTTTGTATGTCCACGTTAAGGTTGGATAATGATTGCCTTCGCCATTAAATGGCATCTCCTCAATAAAGCGCACCGAAACCGGAAATTTTTTTGTCAACTCCACCATGGGTATGATGTCATCAATGTTTTTTCCATCCATCACCACGGCATTAATCTTTACAGGGATATCATGACTAATCAATTGCTCAAATGTTTCCCATGTTTTTGCAAACTCGTCCCTGCGGGTAATCATTTTAAATCGCTGGCGGTCAAGCGTATCCAAACTTAAATTTACAGAAACAATACCCAGCGACTTTAGCTCACTGATATGAGGGCCTGTGAGAATACCATTCGTTGTTAAATGAATATTCGTAATTCCTTCAATCCCAGAGATTTTCTTTATCAAACTCATTAAATCATTCCTCACAAAAGGTTCGCCACCCGTTAATCTTATTTTAGAAATGCCCATAGAGGCTAACAACATGACCAGGCGTTCTATTTCTTCAAAAGAAAGCAACTCTTTTTTAGGCAAATATTTTATTCCCTCTTCGGGCATGCAGTAAAAACAGCGCAGGTTGCACCGGTCCGTTACCGCAAGGCGCAGGTAGTTGATCGGTCGACCGTGGTTATCAAAAAGTTCAGATGCCTGCATTCTTAAGACTACTTTAATCAACACGAAAGATAGAAATGATCAATCGAATAAAGCGAATGAAATGAGTACGTATATTTGTTAAATGATTGTAAAAGTGAAAACATTTGGCATCTCGCGCGATATTTTAGGCGGCCGTGAGGTGGAATTAGAGATAAGCGGTAATTCAGTAGGCGATTTGCGAAAGACGTTATCATCTCAATTTCCAAAATTGAACAAGTTAAACTCGCTCTTTATTGCTGTTAACCAGGAGTATGCTGCTGACGATAAACCAATTTTGGTGTCTGATGAAATTGCTTTGATTCCGCCCGTGAGCGGAGGTTAATTTAGAATGCATGATTGAGATTACAGATCAACCCATTGATGTTCAAAAAATAATTGCCACTGCTTCCCGGCACGAAGCCGGTGCTGTCAATACATTTATAGGAACGGTTAGAAACAACACTTCGGGCAATAAAGTAATCCGGTTGGAATATGAAGCTTATGAACCCATGGCCATTACCGAAATACAAAAAATAATAAATCAAGCTGCAGAACAATGGAAGCTCACAGGTTGTGCTATAAGCCATCGGGTTGGCACTTTAGTGCCCGGGGAAATTGCTGTAGTGGTTGCCGTTTCCACACCCCACAGAAAAGATTCATTCGCGGCCTGTCAATTTATCATCGACACGCTTAAACAAGCCGTACCAATCTGGAAGCGGGAGTTTTTTGAAAATGGAGACGAGTGGGTTTCGGCCCACCCGTAACACATTTATTTTAAATCTGACTGATGATCATCACCGTCAGTGTTATGATCGCAATAGCGATCAGCAACCCTGAAGAGATTACGATAAGTAAATCACGATTAATCGGATTCACTTGAAAACCTGAGAACAGGCTTCTTCCAATTGTTTTCATTTGCCAACTAATTTATAGACGTACAAATTTAACAAAAGGCCATCAGAAAAAGTTTGAAGAAACAAACTGTCCTCAAAAAAAGAACACTTCATACGATTGATAGTGGCAAAATAGTTATAGAAGAGGTTAACCAATGGGTTGGTAATGCATTAATAAACGGATAGTTATCTGAAGAATTATAATTCTTTCAGATTTTCATTAAAATTCATAATGATTTAGGTTGGGCAATATCAAATTCAGGCAAAACTGACTCCAATGCATTTAAAATAGTTACTTGAATTATCTTTTACCTGTATCTTTTAAAAGTTGCTGCATTTTATATCTGAATAACCCAATGACCTTGACGAAAGACGCAACTTTAACGGCCCAGCAAAGCGAAGATGAGCTTATCCGGCAAGCTCAACGTGATCCAGATGCTTTTAAGCCCGTTTATGAAAAGTATTTTAAAAAAATATTCCTTTTTATTCTTCACCGGATTGGGGAAAAGGAGTTATCAGCAGATTTGACTCAACAGGTTTTTTTAAAAGCCCTGGGAAACCTTGCAAAATTTAAAATCCAGGGAACTCCCTTTTCGGCCTGGCTATATAGAATCGCCATCAACGAGTGCAATGATTATTTCAGAAAGAGTAGGCATGCGCGATTGGTTGTGCTGCAGGATTACCATCTGGACTTGCTCTTCGAAGAACTTACGGCCGAAAATACAGTGGATGAATTGAAAAAGAGGTTACCATCAATTCTCTCAAAACTAAATGTGCACGAATTACAAGTGATTCAGCTCAGGTTCTTTGAAGAACGGCCCTTCAAAGAGATTGGTAACATTTTAGGGACTACCGAAAATAATTCAAAAGTGAAAACGTATCGAATTCTTGAAAAGATGAAAAAATTATTCTTAGCCAAATGAAAGTAAAAATCATGAACCAGGCACCCGAAGTAGCCGATGAAGAAATCGAAAGCTACATGAAATTTGATAGCCTATTGGCACTAAAAAAAGCTGCCGATGTAAGAAGACTATTGCAGATAAAAATTATCACTGCATCGGTGGCAGTAACCGGAGTTATACTACTATCATTGTATTTCTTAATAGACAATAAAGTTGACAATAGTGAGGTTATTGACCGGACAAACGAATTGGAAATCACAAAGCCGGATAACCAGGGCATTCCTCCAATAACACCACTTCACAGTGAAAAGGAAAAAGATAAAAACATCGTGCAGGAAAAACTACACCCTGTTTCGAAGGTGCTGAATAAAAAAGAAAAGAAAACACAAGTCATGGCAACGGAAGAAACCCCGGTTGTAGAATATCAGGAAGCTGAACCTGTTTTGGGCTATGCTCAACTGTATGAATATCTGAACCAGGAATTGAATTATCCAACCGAAGCTTTAGCTGATTCTATTCAGGGAATACTTACTGTAAGTTTTATTATTAATATTGAAGGCAAACCTGAAAATATTTCCATTCAAAATAGTTTAGGGCCTGCCTTTGACAGAGAGGCCTTACTTCTCATAAATAATATGCCCGCATGGAAACCAGCGATGCGAAATAACAACCCAACGCTCAGCAAAATCTCGGTGCCACTTACCTTTCAAATAAAGAAAGTTAAAATTAAAAAGCCATGAAAGCAGTTGTTTTAGGTGCATTTCTTACAATAGCAATAGCGCTGACAGCTCATTCCCAGCAGTTTCAAAGGCGATCGTCTATTGTGCTTCCAATTCATTTAACTGAGATGCAATCTGCTTGGGTTGATTTAGATCGCAATGGCCTGTTGGATTATCTGATTGCAGGAATAGACTCAACGAACAACTTGCGGATAGTAGTCTTTAAAGATAAGTCTGCAAACTTTGAATTTATGGATTTGGGAATTACGGGATTCAAACAAGGGGTTTTTGAACTCACTGATTTTGATGGTGATAATTTTATGGACCTGATTGTTTCCGGCAAAACATTGATCGACACAGACGCAACGTTTGAATTTATCAATCAGGGAAACTTTCAGTTTTTAAAAAAGAATAAGCTGACAAGTTCTTATGGAAACATTCTTAGAATAGCTGACTTAAACCAGGATGGTAAGAAAGAAATTATCCAGGCCGGTAAAAAAAACTCGACTCATTTTCTTGAAATCTGGACCTTTAAAAACTCAGCCTTCGAACGTGTTTTCGATACTACCGGGTTAGAGATAAAATCAATTATACCTGAAGATTTTAATCACGATGGACAAACAGACCTGTGGTTAAGCGGCACAAGTACCAATCCTTTCTGTGCAATCCTCTTTCACAAAAAGAATTTTACATTCGGGCATGTTGATGTAACAAATCCAATTTCCGGAATTGCTTGCAAGGGAGATTTCAATAATGACGGTTGGTTTGATGTTGCCGTGTCAGGGGTTGGTTCCGATCAAACCATAAAAAATATTCTTTATATCAATCAAGGTGGCTCATTCGTAGATTCCTTACTCACGCTACCTCTGCATGCCGGTCAGGTTTTTGCTGCCGATCTTAATTCAGACGGACTTACCGATTTAAGTTTTAATGGAATTGATAGTAATAGTAAGAAGTTAAACATAATCTTAACAGAAGAGGGTGCTATCAACCTTGATACACTAAACTTAATTCATCAACAATTTGGAGATTTTGACCGTGACGGTGACCTTGACATTTACCAGTTGCGGGACTCATCCGGCATTTCAAAAATCTCACTTTTCGAAAACATAGCATTAGAAAAAAATAAATTCCCGGATTCTCCTTCCATTGCCGGTGCCTTTTCAACCTATAACAAAACCTATATATTCTGGGAATCTCCCAAAGATGACCATACTCCAGACTCTGTGCTTACTTATGACCTGGTTCTTTCGAAGGCGAATACCAACTCCGTTGTACAACCAAACTTCAATCTTGAAGATCTAAGCAGAATGATAACTGCCTATGGGATTAATGGCACGGCCACAACCGCAGTAATTCAAAACTTAGATGATGACAGGTATAATTATTCTGTTCAGGCAATAGACAACTCTCTTTATGGAGGAGGCACTTGCTCAGGTGGGGTAATTCCATGTTTTGATTTAAAGCGGACTGATCTTCAGGCCTGTAAAGATGAACGCATGGTGTTAACAAGTGAGAATGTTGCCTATTGGTTTTCCACTACAAAAGGATTTTTAGGTAAATCCTCATCCATCAATTTCGTAGCACTGGCAACTGATACGATTTTCTCCTTCGTACCTCAAGCCAATGACTGCGCAAAAAATAATGCATGGGCAATTTCTGTTAATGATTCTATTGTGCATGAGAAAGAGACTGTACTTGTATGTGCCAATAAAGAAGTAAAGCTTGGCATTGCCCCGGGCTGGCCTTCCGTTCAATGGACAATTGATAACAAAATCATAGGCACGCAGGACACGCTTACTTATACCATTATAAAGGAAGAGACCATCCATGTTGTGGCGGGCAATTCAGGATTGTGTACCTATTCAAAGGATTTCATAATCAAAATCAGCAATCCGGTTTTAATTATTGAGAACGATCTTTTCAAGGTCATAAAGGGCCAACCGGTTACCCTTTCGGCTGAAGGTACGGGTGAATTTAATTGGTCACCTGCGGGTAGCCTGAATAACGCAACACTTGCAAACCCCACAGCTACTCCGTTAACAACAACAATCTATACAATCATGTTAACAGATTCTGTTGGATGTGAAACCAAAGGCCAAATCACCGTTGAGGTTACGGAAACAGCTTTTGTTCCTAATTTATTTACACCCAATCAGGATGGGAAAAATGATGTCCTGAAAGTATACGGACTTTCCTCTTCACAACGACTAAGATTTCAAATTTTCAATCGGGAAGGCAATCTCGTTTATGAAGCCAATGATGAAGTGATGGCAACTTCAACTGGCTGGAATGGCACATCAAATGGAGTGACACAACCATCCGGGCTATACTATTGGAAGGTGGAAGGGGAAACAACCCGGGGCGAAAAAATACTTTTAAACGGTAAACAATCAGGGTCCATTCTGCTAATCCGTTAAAATGAATTACCCGGCTCGAATAGGGATAGTAATACTGATCATTTTTCACGCTCCGGAATCGGCTGCCCAATATTTTCAATACTCACAATACAATTTTACAAAGCCACGTGTAAACCCTGCCATGATTGGATTAAATAACTATGCAGCCGCTTCGATCAACTATAGAAATCAAAAGACAGGCAGCGACTTTTCTATTTCAAGTAATTTCCTTGCCCTATCCATGCCGTTTGTCAATCCGAGCACAGGACGCGCCTGGTCAGGCGTTGCCATTTCGTTAATGAGTGATAGAACTGCCGGTGTTTTTTCAATACAGGAGGCAACATTAAGTTATGCCGTAAATATTCAAATCAGTAAACATCAACTTCTATCTATCGGATTCAAAGGCTTGCATCAATCAAGAAGGATAAACCTCAATGAATTCTATACAGGCGCACAATATATTCCCGATCGCGGGTTTGATCAGGATATTTTTAATGGAGAAAGTTTTTCACAACTTACCAATAGTTTTTTTACAATCAGCAGCGGGCTTTATTGGCAGGAAACTGATCGCTACAACAGGCCAATAAATTATTTAGGGCTTTCTCTTTTTGATATCAACAAACCAGCCGATTCATTTCTGGAGTTTCCAAACACGCTATCTTCAACGCTGGTGCTGAATGGCGGATTTAAAATTTATCAGCAAGGAAACATTTCCGTTTTTCCTGAAATGCTTTACACGCTCTCTTCAGGAAATAATTTAGTGAATGCAGGATTCCGGTTTCAGTATGACGTCAGGCCAATACCCAATCAAATAGCAGCCCAGGTTGATATCCTCGCCAAGTATGTTCCCGGCAGATCGGGCATCCTGGGGATTCAATTTCATACCGATAAAGTTTCATTGGGAGCCAGCTATGACTTTCCGGTTTTTAACAGGAATGTTGGAAATTTAGGTGCATTGGAAATTGCCCTCGAATTGCGAAAACTGATCGATCCTAAAAAGCGAATCAAAAACAAAAGCTCAAATCAACAGAAACAACCTACCGCTAACCGCAAACCAACATTTAAGTCCAATACCAAGGCGCTTGTTAAAGATTCACTAACAACCAATATTACAAATGATTCAACTTTACGCACCATATCGACTGGTTCTACGGACTCATTAGAGACCGCAGCGCGTAGTGGCTTAATTAAGCATGAACCGCTTCTTATTGAAAAGATCGTTCTAAATTTTCACTTCGAATACAATTCAGTTGAACTGGATGATGAAACAAAAACTTTTCTGAATGATTTGGCTACTACCCTTAAAACAAATGAGAATCTCAACTTATCCATTACAGGGCATACCGATAATCTTGGATCAGCAAAATTCAATCAACACCTTTCTTTAAAACGGGCAAACGCCATTAAACACTTTCTTATAAAAAGAAACATAGATCCGGCACGCCTCACAACGGATGGAAAAGGATTGGCGGAGCCTATTGCTGACAATGAAACAGATACAGGAAGGGCAAAAAACAGGCGGGTTGAATTGAAAATTTATCAGCAATAAGTTTAACGCTTAAAATCCTTCTTCCCACCGCGCTTCTCCAGCAACTTAATTTCTTCGATCACCATATCGTGCGACAAGGCTTTGCACATGTCATAGATTGTTAATGCAGCCACTGAAGCAGCTGTCAGCGCTTCCATTTCAACACCTGTTTTTGCTGTGATGACGGATTCCGTTTGAATAATGGCCCGCTCCTTTTTCACTTCAATCTTAATCTTACAATCCTCCAGGTTTAACGCATGACAAAATGGAATCAACTCATGAGTTCTCTTGGCCGCCATTACTCCGGCAATAATTGCTGTTTGAAATACAGGGCCTTTTTTGGTAATCAACTCGTTTCCTTGCATGCGACCGATGATTTCCTTACCCAGGAAAACAGACGCCTGGGCACGTGCCAATCGCTTTGTAATCTTTTTCCCGGAAACATCAACCATTTGTGGGTTGCCTGTGGCGTCAATATGTGTAAATTGTTTCTTCATAACCTGGTGTGGAATACTGCTAAAAATCAAAGTTAGTTAAAACATGATACCCGTTTCAGAAGCAACCTCAATAATTCAATCGCATTCCATTGAAACTGCAAAAGAGGAAATTGCTATTCAACATGCGTGTGGAAGAATTTTGCGTGAAGAAATCCGGGCCCACCGTGACTTTCCACCTTTTGACCGGGTAACGATGGATGGCATCGCTATAAACTTTCAATCCTTCAAAAAGGGAATTCGCAAATTTCCTGTTGAAGGAATTCAAGCTGCGGGAGAACAAACGAAGCAATTAATCAATTCTGATTCTTGTATTGAAGTGATGACCGGTGCCTTGCTGCCCACCGGAACAGATACAATTATACCCTATGAAGACATTGAGATAAAAGACCAGGTTGCTGCACTTTTGATCCAGGACATTCAAAAGAATCAAAACATTCATGCACAAGGACAAGATGCGAAACGCGATGAAATCCTGATTGCTCCCGGCATTACACTTTCACCTGCCGAAGTTGCGCTGCTTGCTTCGGTCGGAAAAAAAACAGTGCTGGTTTCTTCATTTCCAAAAACCGCCATCATTTCAACAGGCGATGAACTCGTTCCGGTAGATCTCATTCCCCTTCCCTATCAAATACGGAGGTCGAATAGTTACGCGTTGCAAGCTGCCCTGCTTGAGTTGGGCTGTCCGGCCGATCAATATCATATTCCTGATCAAGAGGAGATTTTAGAAACGGAGGTAAAAAAAATCCTTGGCCATTATCAACTCATTATTTTTTCGGGCGGAGTGTCAAAAGGAAAATTTGATTTTGTTCCTCAAACACTGGAGCGCAATGGAATTCAAAAACGATTTCACCAGGTAAGTCAAAAGCCCGGCAAGCCGCTTTGGTTTGGTACCTCATCCAATCATGTAGTGTTTGCCCTTCCGGGGAATCCGGTTTCAACCTACATGTGTTTTTATCGCTACATTAAACCATGGTTGATAAAAAGTTTAACCGGATCGGTAAAACAAAAAACGGCTATCCTTGCGAAAGATTTTTCGTTTAACCCTCCACTCACTTATTTTTTGCAGGTGACCGTTCAGCATGAACAAGGACAATTAAAAGCTTATCCAATAGCAGGCGGTGGCTCCGGGGATTTTGCAAACCTGAAAGAGGTGGACGGATTTATTGAATTGCCCGCAGAAACATCCGATTTTAAAGCAGGTGAGGCTTTCGATTATTATTCATTTCGGAAGTAAGGAAAATGATCTTAAATTTGATTAAAATCAAATCATGGAAACTGTAATTAAATCAAAGCCAACTAAAAAAGAACTCGATAAAATATTTGCCCAGGCAAAAGCCAAAAAGAATGGTGTAGATATCAGCAAATATGTTGGGAAGGTTAAGGCAAAGGGAAACCCGTTAGCTATTCAGAAAAAACTACGGGATGAGTGGAAATAATATCCTGCTTGATACAAATGCAATCATTGCCATACTCGATGGTCATCAAGTTGCGAAAGAGATTATTAATAACAACATCCTTTACATTTCCTTTATTACTGAACTTGAATCACTCTCCTATCAAAAACTAACTGCCGCAGAAAGAAAAATAATTCAAAATTTTCTCGATGAATGCATACTCCTTGATTTGAATCGAGAGATCAAAAAGACAACCATTGATTTTCGTATCAATTATCATTTAAAGCTACCCGATGCGATCATTGCTGCTACTGCCAGTTATTACCAGTTTCCTCTGGTTTCTGCAGATAAAGTCTTCAGCAAGGTGAAAGAAATAGAGAATATCCGTTTCATTTAGACCAATGGCCGATAATATTCAAATTATCGCTGTAGCGCTCTTCATCTCGATTGTAATCATCATTGCTGCCTCCCGCTACTTAAAACTTCACCCGTTTTTTTCGCTCTTGCTGGCAGCGTTCATTTTTG
>CAZNRJ010000040.1:14266-17014 GCA_964574945.1 uncultured Ohtaekwangia sp.
GAATCATAACAGGCAAACCCGTTTTAGAAATACTTGCTGCCATGCAATCGGGTTTCGGAACACTTTTACAACAAATCGGTTTCGTAGTTGCCATTGGATCTTGTCTTGGGATTGTCATGGAAAGAACAGGAGCCATGACCAGCATTGGAAATAAAATTGTGTCAGCTTTTGGTGTTGGCAGAACATTATTCGCAATGTCGATGATTGGTGTTGTTGTAGGTATTCCCGTGTTTTGCGATTCAGGTTTTATTATTCTATCCCGATTAATTCCGGCACTTTCCTCTCCTGCCATAAATGAAGCTCAATTATCACTTGCTCTTTCTTCCGGGCTGTATGCTTCACATACATTAGTACCACCAACGCCCGGGCCATTGGCTGCTGCTGCCAACCTGGGCATGACAGCAAATTTAGGATTGGTGATGTTGATTGGATTTGTTGGAGCATTACCTGCGACCCTGGTTGCTTATGTATTGGCAAAAAAGTTGGGCACACCTATCCAGGTAACACAATCAACTCATGGATCAATTCAAAAGAGTAAACACTCTACAGTTTTCGTTTTTCTTCCCCTGCTGCTTCCCATCCTGTTGATTTCTTTAGCCTCTCTTCCAGGTGCAATTCCTGCGCTTCAGTCGTGGTCAAATGTCTTTAAAATAATAGGAACACCTGCGGTCGCATTATTAATCGGGTTGCTTTGCGCGATGTTCTTGATCTCAAAAAACCAAAAAAGCGAATGGCCTGATTGGATTTCTGAAGCATTAAAAGATGCAGGACTCATTCTTCTGATAACGGGTGCCGGTGGTTCGTTTGGCGCTGTCATTAAATCGAGCGGGGTAGACATCATATTGAAAGAACAGGTTGCCGGATCGCAGGCAGGTGGAATAATTTTTTTACTCATTGCATTTGCACTTGGATCAATTTTAAAAACTGCACAAGGTTCGTCAACTTCAGCAATCATAGTAACAAGTTCTTTGCTTGCTCCCCTCACAATATTGGCTGGGTTCACATCGGCCATTCAACTATCCACATTAATTCTCGCGATTGGCGGTGGAGCGATGACTGTTTCGCACGCCAATGATTCGTATTTCTGGGTGGTGTCGCAGTTTAGTGGCATTAGTGAACGCGATGCTTATAGAAGTTTTACATTGATTACGCTCGCCCAGGGATTAACAGTTCTTCTTACTTCTATCCTACTATTTATATTGTTGTGAAAGTTCTAATAGCACCCGATAAATTCAAAGGTTCATTAACGGCAAAAGAAGTATGTGCGGCTATTGAGCAAGGTCTATTAAAAACTGATCCTACGCTTTCAATAAAATCAATTCCTTTGGCGGATGGTGGTGAAGGCACATGTGAAATACTCACAGAAAATTCAGGCGGGTCAATGATTTCAATAGAAGTTTCTGATCCCTTATTTCGAAAAATCAATGCTTCGTATGGGATTTCCGGTGATGGCACAACCGCATTTATTGAAATGGCAAGCGCATCGGGGCTACAACTTCTTAAAAAAGAAGAACAAAATCCGTTAAAGACTTCCACTTTTGGAACAGGGGAATTAATTGCTGATGCGATTAACCGAAATGTAAAAAAAATTGTCCTTGCCATTGGCGGTAGCGCAACCAATGATGCCGGTATTGGAATGGCCGCTGCCCTCGGAATAAAGTTTAGGAACAAAAAGGGAGAAGATATTGCACCGATTGGTGAAAACCTGATTCATATCCATTCCATTGATTTTAACAAATCCATACTTGCAAAATATAACACAGCAGTAACTGTCTTGTGTGATGTTACCAACGAATTATATGGACCAAATGGTGCTGCTTATATTTTTGCACCGCAAAAAGGCGCTACTGAAAAAGATGTTCAGCTTCTTGATGAAGGCTTAAGAAATTTTGCTTCAGTAGTCGAACAGGGAATAACTGAAATTAGTTTCCCCGGAGCCGGAGCAGCGGGTGGGTTAGGTGCGGGGGCAAAAGTTTTTCTTAATGCTTCACTCATCTCAGGGGTTGATTATCTCCTGAACGCCTTATGTGTAGAAGAAGAAATCAAACATGCAGACCTTATCATTACGGGTGAAGGAAAGATGGATCAGCAAACACTTTCCGGTAAAGTGGTTATGGGTGTAGCGCGGTTAGCCGCTAACTATCAAAAGCCGGTGATTGCCCTTGTCGGGAAAAATGATTTGTCCAATGAAGAGATAACTTCTATTGGATTAAGCCAAATAATTTCTCTTGTGGACGAAAAAACAACTTCTGCGGAAGCGATGGGTAATGCCTCAAGTTTACTTACCAGCAGAGTTTCTCAACAAATAATTTTATAACTACTTCGCTTTCTCAAAGTAATAATCAATTGCTTTTCCATTCCCTGAAATGGTTGCTTTGAGTTTTGTTCCTTCGTGTTGATATGAAATCATTTTAGGGAAATCATGTTCCAGATTTTCACACACAAAACCCGTATCCGTTATCGTTGTCAATTTAAAATAAACGGGCTGCTGATTTTCCGGCACATCAGCCACGTAGTGCAGTTCCCCATCTTTCGATACAATTCTCAATTTTTCCACAAAAGAAGTATCAATTCCATTCATACTCACACCCCACCCTTGCATCACATCACCCTTTCTTTCCCAGCGTTCATGTCCACTCCGTCCGGGCTTTACATTGGTGCGGTTCCAGGTTCCTTCCAACCAGGATAATTTCTTCAAACTTTCCTGGTTGTTTTTTGAATTTTGACATACGGCTACACCCGGTAGCG
>CAZNRJ010000041.1:0-10591 GCA_964574945.1 uncultured Ohtaekwangia sp.
AAGGGAGAGGGGTGTCCGAAGGACGGGGTGAGGGATTAATCCACATTGTCATGCAGAAATTTATTGTTCCCTAAAAGATTATTATCATCGTTCAGGTTATAGCGCGAAATAAAAGGTTCGGAAGAATGCGGAACATTATCCATTTTCACCCCTCTTCGTAAGTAAGCAGGCAATGTCCACTTTTCGTTAAACTCTTCTTTGGACATTTCATTCTTCTTAGCCGATTGCAATTTCTCCCTGCGTGCTCTTGCTTGTTCCTCCAATCGCTTCTTTGTTCTGCGCACTTCCATCATTCCCTCTTCATTGATTACCTGGTCGGCAGAGATTTCTTTTCCCAGATCAAATTCTTCTTCATCACTACCGAACAGACTTTCTTCTCCTTCGTCTTCTTCCTGGGAGTTAGATTCAACCTTGTTCGGTACTTCAAAAAAGTAAGTGCGCTCCTGAACCGATTTTTCTTCTTTTGCCGGAGGTAATTCATCCTGCTTTTCTTCTTTAAGAACCGGCTTATCGTTATCGGACTTTATCGTCAATTTTAATTCCTGATTTTGTTGATTGACTGAATTGTCCACGGTTCCGAACAAAGAAATTTGAGAGCGATCTAATTCATGAACCTTTTTTGTTTCAGCCTGTGCCTTCAGCATTCTTTCTGAAACAAATCCGGTTGCAATCACCGTGGTGCGAATGCGATCACCCAAATCAGGATCTACACCATGACCAAAAATCACTTCGGCCTCATCCCCTGCTTGTTCCTGGATATATTCTGTGATGGTTGTTAACTCATCCATCTGAAGTTCCGCTTCTTCACCCGAAATAATCGATAGCAGGATCTTCTTGGCGCCCATGATATCATGGTTATCCAGCAGTGGAGATGCAAGCGCCAGTTGTGCCGCTTTGATTGCCCGGCTTTCGCCACGTGTTTCTGCTGATCCCATTACGGCTGCCCCGGCATTCAGCATCACAGTGCGCACATCTTGAAAATCAACATTCACATATCCCGCAAGGGTAATGATTTCAGCAATTCCCTTTGCTGCAGTAGTCAACACGTTATCAGCTTCACCAAAAGCCTGGCCAATGGAAAGGTTTCCATAAATCTCGCGCAGCTTATCATTCAGTATTACCAATACCGTATCGCAACTTGATCTGAATGCATCGATACCTAATTCAGCTTGTGCCATTTTTTTCTTTCCTTCAAAAGAAAAAGGCGCTGTAACAATACCGACTGTAAGGATGTCCATGTCTTTGGCAATCTTGGCAATGACAGGCGCAGCTCCGGTACCTGTGCCACCGCCCATTCCGGCTGTAACAAATACCATCTTGGTGCCCATCAGCATCTCGCGGATTTGTTCTTTGCTTTCAACAGCGGCTGCCCTACCCACTTCGGGATTGGCCCCACAGCCAAGACCTTCCGTAAGATTTACCCCAAGCTGAAGCTTGTATGGAACGGGGCTGCTGTTCAGCGCTTGTAAGTCGGTGTTTGCAACGACAAACTCAACATCCTTGATGCCTTGCCGAAACATGTGGTTCACCGCATTGCTACCTCCTCCGCCCACGCCAATTACTTTTATAATTGACTTATGGTGTTTGGGGAGGTCAAATTTGTATCCTGTTACTGGTTCAAACATGACAATTAGTGTTTAGTGGTTAATTCAATATTCATTTTTTCCATCGAGGTCATCAATCAACAGACCCTTCGTTTTATTAAGGATGTTAGAAAAGAAATCAGATGCCGGATTATGTTTTTCCTTCTTCACCTTCACAACTTTCTGTGCATCTTTTGCTTCCTTGTATCGTTCGGTGCGTTCATCCAACGAACGGAACCCTGACAACACAAGACCGACTGAAGTAGCATACATAGGACTCTTCACTACTTCCATTTTGCTTTTTCCCAAATGCTCATTCGGATACCCGATGCGTGCATCCATTCCGGTCATGTACTCAACCAATTGCTTTAAACAACTGAGTTGAGATCCACCACCGGTAATTACAATACCACCGGCCAACCGTTTCTCATAACCTGAGTTGATGATTTCGGTATGCGCCATTTCAATAATCTCTTCCATGCGCGCCTGGATAATGCTCGAAAGATTTTTTACCGAAATTTCTTTGGCTGTCCTGTTACGGATACCAGGAATAGAAACGATTTCATTGGGGCTTGCCTCTTCCGCTATCGCTTTACCAAATCGCGTCTTCAATTGCTCGGCTTGTTTGGCCATCACCGACAAACCATGTTGGATGTCGCTCGTCAAAATATTTCCACCAAAGGGAATAACCGCTGTGTGACGGATAATGCTGTCATGAAAAACCGCGATGTCTGTTGTGCCACCGCCAATATCAATCAAACAAACACCGGCTTCCTTTTCTTCCTCGCTTAACACAGCTAAGCTGGATGCAAGCGGTTCAAGAATTAAATCCTGAATTTCAAGACCTGCCCTGCGCACACATTTATTAATGTTATTGATGGCGCTGGTTTGTGCAGTGATAATATGGAAGTCGGCTTCCAGCTTTACCCCGCTCATTCCTACAGGATCTTTTATTCCTTCTTCATAATCCACGGAATAATCCTGCGGCATAACGTGAATGATTTCGCTGCCGGGCGGAATCACAATCCGATACATATCTTCAGTAAGACGGTTCACATCTTCAATGCTCACCTCGTCTTCCTTAGACATGCGTGTGATGCTGCCATGATGAATGGAGCTGCGAATGTGCTGCCCTGCAATCCCCACATTGACAACACCAATGTCAATGCCCGACATCTCGCTTGCCTCCTTAATTGCTTTTTCAATGGCAAAGACAGTTTTGTCGATGTTCGTTACAATTCCCTTGATAACACCTTCGGATTCTGCTTTGCCCATGCCAAGCACTTCAAGTTTTCCGAACTCGTTCTTGCGGCCTACAATTGCACAGATCTTGGTTGTTCCGATATCAAGACCTACTACTATTTTTTCATTTTCCATGACTCTTATTTGTTGTTAGTGGTTGTTAAAAGTTTAAAAAATATATCTGCATTGATTTTATTCCGCTACAATTTGTCCGGCATATTCCAAATTCACACGCTGATAGTGAGTCCATCCTTTTTGAGGAAGGATCTCTTTATAAAAAATCATAAGTTTCTTTAGCTTAAGTTCATAGCCTTCAGCTTTCCCAAACTCTACCCGTTGCCCGGTCATCTGCGGATAGATGATTATTTTTCCATTCGCGTTTATATCTAACTGGGCAATCTGCGCCTTCCAAAATTTATCTTCATTGATGTATTTAATCATATCCAGCAATTGAACACCTTCTTCACCGGCACGAAGGGTCTCGTTCCTTAAAAGTGCTTTCATATACGAGCCGCTGATCAGCATAACACGCGAAGTATATTTTTCCGATACGGGCATAAACATGCCATCTTCGGCTATGTATGCATCGGGGGCATCCTCCTGCACCATGCGTGCAATCGGCCTGCGCAATTCAACATGCACAACCAGGTTTCCTTTCAGGTCACTGAACAACTCGGCATTGAGTATATGTTTGTCATACTTCAACCGGTTTTCGATCGCCCTCAGGTTAATGTTCTCTAAACTGCTGCCAATAATTTTTTGGCCACTTCCTTCCACCAACTTCATTACATCCGCTTCATCTAAAAAATGATTTTCATGTACATTCTCCAGGTCAATGGAAATATCCTTGCACACCAATCCATCCTGCTTTTGAGAACTGAAAGCAATCAAAACCGAGATCGCGATTAACGCAACGGCAACCTTTACTTCTTTACGGATGTTCAATTTCCATTTCATATCACTTGCGGCTTAACATCTCTTTAATGGGTTTCACAAATGTGTCAATGTCACCGGCCCCTACGGTTGCCAACACTTCCACATCCATATCTTCCAATCGTTGCAACAAATCTTTTTTAGAGCACCTGATTTTCACCGGACTTGAAATATCTTTGAAGAGCATATCAGAAGTAACTCCGGGAATAGGCTCTTCGCGGGCCGGATAAATATCCATCAGCAATAATTCATCCGCCAGGCTAAGGCTTTTTGAAAACTCTTTGGCGAAATCACGCGTGCGGGTAAACAGGTGAGGTTGAAAAATAACCGTAATCTTTTTGCCCTTGTACATCTCTTTCAATGACCTGAGAAATGCTTCAATCTCTGCCGGATGATGCGCATAGTCATCGATGTAAATTAAATTCTCTTTGCGGATCACGTATTCGAATCTCCTCTTCACACCACGGAAAGAAGCGAGCGCCTCACGAATGGTTTTTTCATGAATGTCAAACTTCAAGGCCACCAATATTGCGGCAATGGCATTTTCCATGTTATGAAAACCGGGGACACCGAGTTGTATCTTTTCGATCTTCTTAGCAAAGCCAACAAGATCGAATTCAAAAAATCCGTCACGACTAATCGGGACGATATTGCCGGCAAAAAATTGTCCCCGGCTCATGCCATAGGTTTCTTTATTAATATGTTCAGCTTTATTCGCCAACGGGGCAATTGATTCATGAATGATAAGATTGCCCCTGTTACTAATCTGACTAATAAATTCTTTATACGCGCTCAACATCTGCAAGTGATCGCCATAGACATCTAAGTGATCAGCATCAGCGGATGTTACTACTGCTGTGTGAGGGAACAACCTGAGGAACGAACGATCAAACTCATCAGCCTCAGCCACCACAAGGGTTTCTTCATTCACTTCACCATGCATCACTAAGTTCGACTCATAATTAGCTGTGATGCCACCTAAGAAAGCAACCATGTTCTTGCCTGCATATTTTAATATGTGTGCAATCAAAGAAGATGTCGTTGTCTTGCCATGGGTCCCTGCCACTGCAATGGTTTTGTAATTTTTGGTTAATAAGCCAAGTACCTCCGATCGCTTAAGGATTGTATATCCAAGCTCCTTTAAATAATTATGCTCAACATGGTTTTTAGGAATGGCGGGAGTAAATATTACCAACGTCTTTTCTTTGCTGATATAGCCCGGTATAAATTCAACCTTATCGTCAAAATGAATTTCCATTCCCTCTTCAATCAGTTCGTGTGTTAGCGGTGTTGGGGTACGATCATAACCTGCTACGCGCAAGCCTTTATGCTTGAACCAACGGGCCAACGCACTCATGCCAATGCCGCCAATGCCTAAAAAATAAATACTATCGTATTGATCTACCTTCATGCTTCAATCAATTTTTCAATTTCGTCTACGATATCTTCCGTTGCCCGTGGCTTTCCCAACCGGGTAATGTTATCGCGCAACGAGCTACACGCTTGCTGATCATAAATGAGTTTCAATGATTCACTTACCAAAGAATTTTTAGCTTCGCGATCCCTAATCATCCGCGCTGCACCTTCCTTTACAAGGGTCATCGCGTTTTTTGTCTGATGGTCTTCGGCTACATTGGGTGACGGCACCAAAATGCAAGGCCGTTTCGCCAAACATATTTCCGAAATGGACAATGCCCCAGCGCGTGAAATCACCACATCAGAAGCGGCATAAGCCAAATCCATTTGCTTTAGAAAATCATGAATCCGGATTCGTCTCAAATCTTTATTTTGTACCTGGGCTTTGATGCTTTCATAATAAAACTTTCCGGTTTGCCAGATTACCTGCACGTTCGAATCAATCAACTTATCAATGCCTTCCAGCACACTTTCATTAATCGTGCGGGCTCCTAAGCTTCCGCCTAAAATCAGAAGTGTTCTTTCAGTATCAGATAATCCAAAATGATTATTTCCTTTCTCTCTTTTTGAATCAAGGTCAATGATGTCTTTCCTTACGGGATTGCCTGTGAACACTATTTTTGATTCAGGGAAATATTTTTCCATGTCAGAATAGGCAACACAAACTTTCTGGACTTTTTCACCCAATCGTTTATTGGTAAGCCCCGCATACGAATTTTGTTCCTGGATAAGGGAAGGAATTTTTTTACCGGTGGCTGCTAATAGAATCGGGCCGCTTGCATAACCACCGGTTCCGATAACAACATTCGGTTTAAACTGATTGATAATTCCGCGCGCTTTGAAATAACTTAAAATCAACTTGAAAGGGAATAACAGGTTCGACAAAGTAATTTTCCGTTGTAATCCACTGATCCAAAGCCCGATTATTTTATAGCCTGCTTCCGGCACGCGCGTCATTTCCATTCTTCCTTTCGCCCCCACAAAAAGAATTTCAGCATCGGCATGGCGACTCTTAAACTCATTGGCAATTGCCAACGCAGGAAAGATGTGGCCTCCGGTTCCGCCACCTGTGATAATTATTCTATATGGTTTCTTCGTACTCAAGTTTTCTTACTTTACCTCACCCCAACCCTCTCCTTTGGAGAGGGTGACGCTCGCACCCATTTTCTTATCGTCTTTAATATTTTCCACTTCGTATTTATAAAATCTCAGGCTGCTTTCGCATCCATACTTTTTTCTTTTACCCTGATTTCTTCACCGGCAGTTTTTTGTCCCCAGTTTTCTTCGCGCTCGCCACGGCTCACACTTAAAATAATCCCTACCGATAAACCCGTGAAAACCATGGCCGTTCCACCCATACTGATTAGTGGAAGCGGTTGACCGGTAATTGGGCCGAGACCGACCACAACTCCCATATTTACCATAGCCTGACACACGAGATCAAAACTTAGCCCTGCTGATAGCAGTCCGCCAAACGCGCGCTCACTGTTGTATGCGGCCTTCATTCCCCGATGAAGCAGCACGAGATAAAGAATCAGAACAATTGCTCCGCCAATCAAACCATACTCTTCAATCACAATCGCGTACACAAAATCAGAATAGGGATGTGGTAAAATATTTCGCTGTTCACTGTTGCCCGGACCTTTTCCAAAAACCCCGCCTGTTGCAACGGCTATCATTCCATGCTTAGCCTGAAAGGGAAGTTCGGTACCCTGTGTTACATAGCCATAAAAATCTTTAACCCGATTTACGGCTGTTTCGAGCCTTTGACCAAAGTATAGTCCAGCGGAGCCTGATAATAAACCTATTAATACCAGCATCGCCAAATATCGAACTGGTACACGGCCTATAAACATTATCAACATGCATGTTGCAAATAATAATATAGCTGTAGAGAAGTTTGTAAGAGCTATAAGTCCACAAATCAATCCACACCAAAACAATATTGGGATGAGTGATTCTTTTATATCATCAATGTTCTGTTGCTTTTTAGAAAGCATGCTGGCGAGATTAATAATCAACGCAAGACTCGCAAAATCAGAAGGTTGAAATGAGGTATTAATAAATGGAACTGTAATCCACCGCGCTGCATCATTGATGGTTGTTCCATTTGTAAACGTGTAAATCAACAAAGGCACGCTTATCCAAAGTGCAAGTCGCGAAAGTTTTGAATAATACCGATAATCAATTTTATGAGCGAACCACATGGCCGCTAAACCGAGGAACACCATGAAGGTGTGTTTAATCAAATATGACTCCGGGCTTGATGAACGCTTGAACGCAAGCGTGCCGATGGAGCTATACACAACTAAAATACTAATCAGCGAAAGCGCAAAAACAACGGCCCAGATCACCCGGTCGCCTTGTAAGTTTTTGTCAGCCCACTCTTTAATTTTTACTGTCATACCCTTTTACTTTTCTGTTTCCCGTTTCAGTTCTAACACCGCTTCGCGAAATTGATCGCCACGATCTTCATAGTTTTTAAACAAATCAAAGCTTGCACAGGCCGGAGAAAGCAAAACAACATCTCCTTCGCTTGCTGCCTTTAAAGCCATCCGCACAAGCTCCTTTACTGTTTGTGTTTCCTTTATGTCACTTACTATAGGTCCAAAAAAACTTTTCAGTTTTTCATTGTCTTTGCCCAAACAGATTAAAGTTTTCACTTTCGATGCCACCTCTTCTTTAATCAGGTTGTAGTCATTTCCTTTATCAATGCCACCGGCTATCCATATCAATGGTTGAGTATAACTACCCAAAGCATACACAACAGAATCCACATTGGTAGCTTTCGAATCATTCACAAACTCAACTCCTTTAATAGAGGTCACCGACTCTAATCGATGTGGTGCATTCTTGAATGTCTTCAGTCCTGCCTTTATAGAATCCAAATCAACCCCTGCAAAAAATACGGCAGTAACTGCCGACAAGGTGTTGATCAGGTTATGAGGTCCTTTTAATGTTGTGTCTGATTGTGAAATAGCAAAATGCTGTCCCTTTAAATTGAAAACCATTTGGTTACCATCAAAATGTGCCGGTGTGGATTTATCTTTTAAAGAAACCGGTACTTTACCAATCTCTATGTTTCGTTTTGGAACTTCAGCGCCTGTTACTGAATCATCCGCATAATAAATAAAGTGTTGCTGACCCTTCATGTTTTGGATCAATTTGAATTTGGAGTTGATGTAGTTCTCCATTTTATATTCATAGCGATCCAGGTGATCGGGTGTGATGTTTAACAAAATTCCAATCTCGGGGCAAAATGTAGCAGTGCCGTCTAACTGGTAACTGCTGATTTCAACCACATACCAATCATGGTTTTCCTTTGCTACTTTCCGTGCAAGGCTTTCGCCCACGTTACCGGCAAGGGCCACGCTAAATCCTGCCGACTTCAAAAGATGATAAGTCAAAAGCGTGGTTGTTGTTTTTCCATTCGTTCCGGTAATCGCGATCACTTTTCCTTTGAGGTAACAGAAAGCAAACTCCAACTCGTCAATGATTTCAATACCTTTTGATTTTGCCAGTTTTATAATCTCTGCCTTGTCAGGAATACCGGGGCTTTTAATAATCAGCGTTGCATTAACAATTAAGTTTGTTGAGTGAAATCCTTCTTCATACGGAATAGATTGACTTCTTAGCTCAGTCTTGTATTTTTCTTTAATACTTCCCTGATCAGAAACAAACACATCAAAACCCTTCGCTTTCGCGAGCAATGCTGCTCCCGTTCCGCTTTCGCCTGCCCCCAATATGACAATCCGTTTAACCATTTCAGATTTCAAATTTTCGATTTACGATTTTTCTCAGCCTGAACCTTTTTCTTAATAGTAACCAGTGATGCTGAGTAAATTGCCACCAACTCGTTCGACTCTTTCAAAAGAATTGAAAATTTTTCTTGATTCTTACCTTTCTCTAGTTCATACAAAAGATCAATAAAATAAGATGACTCATCCGCCTCCTCTTCAACAATTTTAAGTTTGTTAATAAAATCTGCTGTAGATTTTGCCCTGCAGGCAGCACGGTAATTTGCACCCACAGAACTTGAACATCTTACCAACTGCCGAACTAATGAATCATAAATTCGCTTGCTTGGCAATGATTCTATGGAAGAGAATACACTCATCACAAACCTTTTATTCCTCGCTATTAATTCTTCTTTAGTCATCAATTGTACATTGTAAATCTGAAATCGTACTTACCTGAGTTTAAGTGTAGCCAGTGAAAGAATTGCCAACAAAATTCCCACAATCCAAAACCGGGTTACAATTTTAGATTCATGAATATTTTTCTTCTGATAGTGATGGTGCAACGGAGACATTAATAGTATCCTTCGGCCTTCACCATATTTTTTCTTTGTGTATTTAAAGTATGATACCTGCATCATCACCGAGAGTAACTCAACAAAGAAAATTCCACACAATAACGGAATCATCAACTCTTTGCGAACTGCCAGTGATAACACAGCAATGATACCGCCCATCGAAAGACTTCCTGTGTCGCCCATAAATACCTGAGCCGGGTACGAGTTGTACCATAAAAATCCTAAGCAAGCCCCTACAAACGCAGTACAGAAAATTACCAATTCCCCCAGGTTAGGGATGTACATAATATTCAGGTAACTACTAAAGTCAACACGACCGGAGAGGTAAGCGAAAATCGCAATCGTTAAACCAATAATGGCCGATGTGCCTGCTGCCAATCCATCAATGCCATCCGTAATATTTGCCCCGTTGGAAACAGCCGTGATAACAAATATTACAAGCAGTGTGTAAATGATCCATGTGTAACTTTTGTCAACCCACGGCAACAAGCTGCTGTAATCAAACTCATTGTCCTTCATAAAAGGAACGGTGGTGGTGGTTGATTTAACATCGTGATATTCCAATTTACCTCCTGACTCAGGTTGCATCACCTGCACGCTTGTCTCCGTAGCGGGTTTTACCTCACGTACAACAACACTCTCATTAAAGTAAAGTGTTAGCCCTACAATTAATCCAATCGTTACCTGGCCTACTATTTTAAACCGGCCTGCCAATCCTTCCTTATTCTTTTTAAAAACTTTAATGTAATCATCAATAAAGCCGATGAGTCCCAGCCACAAGGTTGTCGCGATCAGTAAAATCACGTACACGTTATCCAACTTTGCCATTAACAAGGTTGGGATTAAGATGGCCGCGATAATGATTAAGCCTCCCATAGTTGGGGTTCCTTTCTTTTGTATCTGACCTTCAAGACCGAGATCACGAATGTCTTCACCTACCTGCTTCTTTCTTAAATAGGCAATCAATGTTTTGCCAAGCGTGATCGTAATCAGTAAAGACAATACGGCAGCAGCCCCCGCGCGGAATGAAATGTATTGAAACAATCCCGCTCCTGGAAAATCAAAATTCTTTTCGATATAGTCGAAAATGTAGTATAACATT
>CAZNRJ010000041.1:10601-16435 GCA_964574945.1 uncultured Ohtaekwangia sp.
ATTTGAAAATTTGAAAATGCAATTCCCATTAGCGTTAAAATTCTACTATCAATATTTATCTTCTGATATTCCATTGTCAAATATTCAAATCACCTAATCATCAAATTAATTAGAGAACATTTTTAACATCCGCGTCAAAACTTCTTTATCGTCAAAAGGATACTTCACCCCCTTTATTTCCTGGTAATTCTCATGACCCTTGCCCGCCACCAACACAATGTCCTTTTCCTTTGCCATCATGCACGCTGTTTTAATAGCCTCCTCCCTGTCAACCATCACTAATGTTTTTTTTGCATCCGTAGGCCCTACTCCCAATTGCATTTCTTTTATAATTTCCATCGCATCTTCACTGCGCGGATTATCCGAAGTAAAAATTACTTTGCTCGAATATTTACAGGCTATAGCTGCCATCAAAGGCCGCTTCGTTTTATCACGATCCCCTCCGCATCCCACAACTGAAATAACTTGTTCATTGCCGGATCGAAAATTTTCGATGGTCTCCAAAACATTTTTTAGCGCATCCGGTGTGTGTGCATAATCAACAATGGCAGTAAATTTTGAGCCGGGCACTACTAATTCAAAACGGCCCGGAGCGCCTGTCAATGCTGATAGTTTCATCAATGCGAGCTCCGGATCTTCGCCTAATAAGCAAGCGGTTCCGTACACGGCTAATAAATTATAGGCATTGAAATCGCCAATTAATTTAAACCATACATTGCGCTCGCCAATCTCAAGTTCCAGGCCTTCAATGGAGTTTGTAATAATTTTTCCTTTGAAGTCGGCCATCTTCTTCAATCCATAGGTTTGCTTTTTGGCTTTGCTGTTTTGAAGCATCACCATGCCGCGCTTGTCATCCACATTTACTAAAGCAAATGCGTCTGGTGACAATCCATCAAAGAGCCCTTTCTTCGCCCGGATATAACTTTCGAACGTGCGATGATAATCAAGATGATCGTGCGTAATGTTTGTAAAGAGCGCCCCGGCAAAATTTAATCCCTCCACTCTTCCCTGCACAACAGCATGCGAACTCACTTCCATAAAACAATGCGTGCATTTTTCTGCAAGCATCTGCACCAGCAATTCATTGATCTGAATAGGATCAGGTGTGGTATGCGTTGCCGCGATTTCTTTATCCACAATTTTATTAACAACTGTGGATAACATTCCGCAGCGATAACCGAGGTATGTAAAAAGCTTAAACAACAGCGTGGCAACCGTTGTTTTTCCATTCGTTCCTGTAACTCCAACGAGTTTAATTTTTGAGGAAGGATTTCCATAAAAATTACCGGCAACAATGCCCAGCGCTTTTGCGCTGTCTTTTACCGTTACATAGGTTGACTTATCTGAAATTGCTTCAGGTAGCTTTTCTCCCAACACGGCAACTGCCCCGCTTGTTATTGCCTTCTCAATAAACTGATGGCCATCGGATTGAGTGCCTTTAACAGCAATGAATAAAAATCCCGGCTGAACTTTCCGCGAGTCAAAGCAAATACCTTTCACTTCTACATTCATGTCGCCTGACGTAGAGGTGATGTGCACTTTATATAATATGTCCTTTAACTCGGCCATTTATCCCAACTGTAAATAAATCCTTGAACCTTTTGAAATTTTTGCCCCGGGTACTATCGATTGTTTCGTAACTCTTCCCCTTCCTTCAAACGAAACCCGTAAGCCTGATTTCTCCAAGAGATAGATAGCATCACGGTAAGTCATTCCCATCACATCCGGAACCTGGTCTTTTACAACCGCATTCTTTTTCCAAACCACTGCATTTCCACTGATCGAAGCTTTTATCCATTCCTCTTCTGTAGTTGAATGATTGGAAACACCCAATTCATTACTAAGCATGGTAAGTTCATCTTGCTTGCCTGCGCGAATAGTTGGAAATACACCTGCTTCCAGGATTTTCTTTTTCTCCATGGCAGCATGAAGGTTGATATCGCGCGCATAGATATTATCGGCAATGTCTTTAAAAACCGGACCTGCTACATTATTACCATACTGATAAAATCCGCGCGGGTTCTTAATCAGCACAATGGCAGAATATTTTGGGTCGTGTGCCGGAAAATATCCAACGAAAGAAGTGATGTATCTTTTTTCATACCGGCCATTTTCCAAAATCTGCGCAGTACCTGTTTTGCCTGCAATCCGATAATGAGTGTTTTTTAAATTCTTGGCTGTACCATTTTCTACAACTCCTTCCAATAAAAGCCGGAGTTGATTGAGTGTTTTATTGGAACAAATCTTTCCTGTCAACGCTTCAGTTTCAAAATCATTTTTAATGCGATCAGCTTTGCTTACAGAAGTAACAAATACCGGCTTAATCATTTTACCATCATTTGCCACGGCATTGTATAATGTAAGTGTTTGCAGCGGGGTGTATGCCATCCACGGAAGTGTAAGGCCACTCCAATCTTTATCGGAAGGGCGGGTAATTTTTGGATACGCCTCGCCATTGATCTGAAGTCCTAATGGTTTTGATAATTTCAACTTATCTACATACTCTAAAAACCTGGAAGGGCGGGTGCCAAAATGTTTATCAGTAAGCTTGGCCATCGCCACATTGGATGACAACTCAAACGCTTGCTGCACAGTAATTTTTCCATAGCCACCTTCATGGTGATCTTTTACTTTTCGATTATAGAAAGTGTATTCGCCATTCCCTGTGTTGATCGTGTCAGACAATTCCATGTTTGTTTCCTCCAACAATGCCATCATGGTCACCAACTTGAAGGTTGAACCCGGCTCGATAGAACCACCGACTGCATGATTGAACTTTTCAAAAAACTCACCATGCCCATCGCTGCTTAAATTTGAAATGGCTTTGATGTGCCCGGTCTTAACTTCCATCACTACAACCGTTCCTTCATCGGCATTGTGCCGCTTCATGGCATTGTACAAAGAAGTTTCGGCTACATCCTGAAGGTTAATATCTAATGTGGTATGAATGTCCAAGCCATTGATCGCCTTCACACCGTTGCCATCAAATACGGGCTTCCAGGTGCTGCCTGCTATTTTTTGGAACAATGCTTCACCATCCTGACCGCCCAGCACGTTATCAAAACTGTATTCAAGGCCGGCCCCTTTTCCATCTTCGTTTACAAAACCAACCGTTCTGCGACTCAGGTTTGAGAACGGACGATAACGAACATCAATCTTTTCAAAAATTACCCCGCCCCTGTACCGACCCTCGCGGAAGATGGGCCAGCTCATCATCTCTTTCTTGGTCTGATAATTAATTTGCTTACGGTTAATAACAATATATTGCCGGCCCGAAGCGCGTGCATCCTTAAGCATCTGCTTATACTCAGCGGGTGACTTATCCCTGTAGTATCGCGCCAATAATAAACTCAAAGAATCAATACCATTTTTAAATACTTCTGGCTTTGCCAGTGTAGGGTCGATGGCTACTTTATAAAAAGGCAAGCTGGTAGCCAACAGGCTTCCGTTATCAGAATAAATATTGCCACGGGTGGCTTTTACTTTTTTATAATCAAAATTGATCTCTTCACTCATCTTCTCCCACTTGTCGCCTTCCACAAACTGAATGTGACCGATCTTCGCAGCTACGCAAACAGCAAACACCATCACACATAAAAATGCGACCCGAACCCGTACTAATATGGATTTCTTAATATTCACCTTTCTTTACAACCAGTTTATAGGGTGGATTCAAACTTTCTTTTAATCCCAGGTCTTTTACACGCCTTGCTACTTCACTTTGCTTACTTGCATACATGATATCCGCCTTTAGCGTAGTGTAGTCAGCCCGCAAGTCCTCCACCTCTGTTTGCATTTTATCAATCTTGCGCGTTGCCTTCTCTGCATGGTGCGTGTTGCTTATGTATAAAAGACTTAACAAAACCGCGAATAAAATCTTTGGAAGGTATTGCGTTGGAAATCCTGCTTCGAAATACGATTCCAATTTCAATTTCTTCTCAAGTCCCGAAAAAATGCTTGGCCCAGGGGCAGCAGGCTTTACCCGTGCTTCGTTGCCACGATTTCGTTGAGGTTCTATTCTAAATTTGTTTTCGCTCATGACCTCATCCCCGGCCCTTCTCCAGAGGAGAAGGGTGACTGTTTTTTAAAACTTACCATTACCTTATAGCTGTTCATGTTCTATTAATTCTTTTGCCTCATCCCCAGCCCTTCTCCAGAGGAGAAGGGTGACTGTTTTTTAAACCTTATCATTACCTTATATCTGTTCATGTTCTAATTCTTTGGACTCACCCCCAGCCCTTCTCCAGAGGAGAAGGGTGACTGTTTTTTAAATCTTGCCATTACTTTATAGCTGTTCATGCCTCTATTTCTTTAGCCTCACCCCCGACCCTCTCCAAAGGAGAAGGGTGACTGTTTTTTAAACGTTATCATTACCTTATAGCTGTTCATGTTCTAATTCTTTAGCCTCATCCCCAGCCCTTCTCCAGAGGAGAAGGGTGACTGTTTTTCAAACCTTATTATTACCTTATAGCTTCTCATATTGTCCATTTTAAATCTTTAATCTTTCACAACAATTCTTATCATTTATTCTATCCACCCCTCTCCTCTGGAGAGGGGCAGGGGTGAGGTTTCATATTTTTTCGGCTACCCTAAGCTTTGCGCTTCGGGCCCGGTTGTTTTCTTTTACTTCTTCTTCCGAAGCCTCGATTGGCTTTCGGTTAATTGATTGAAAAGGTTTGATCGGGTTTCCGTAAAAATCTTTTTCCAGTTCCCCAAACACCTTTCCGGTGTTTATGTAGTTCTTCACCATTCTGTCTTCCAGCGAGTGATAACTCATCACTACCAACCGTCCCCCTGTTTTCATTACATCGCCACATTGGTGCAAAAAATCTTCAAGTGCCTGCATCTCCTGATTTACTTCAATGCGCAGCGCCTGAAACACCTGGGCGAAATATTTAAACTCCTTTCCTCGCGGAGCTATGGGTTGCAATGCATGCTTCAAATCCTGTGTAGCAACAAAAGGTTTATTGGTTCGCGCTACTACTACAGTTTTAGCGGCCGTGCGGGCATTCTTTAACTCGCCATACATGCCAAAAATTTTATGAAGTGCTTCTTCCGAATATTCATTCAAAATTCTGGCTGCAGTAAGCTTGCCTTTCTGATCCATGCGCATATCCAGTGGTCCTTCAAAGCGGGTTGAAAACCCACGCTCGGGCGAATCAATCTGGTGCGATGAAATTCCAAGATCGGCCAAGATGCCATCTACCTTATCCGCTGCATTCAACTTCAAATACTGTTTCATGTACCTGAAATTTGCCTGACAAAATGTAAAAGAACGACTGCTAATATTATCTGCCTGTCGCTTAGCGTCCTCGTCCTGATCAAAGGCAATCAATTTTCCTTCCCTCAGGTTTTCAAGTATCGCCATGCTATGCCCACCTCCGCCAAATGTTACATCTACATAAGTACCTGCCGGATTTATTACTAATCCTTCCAGGCACTCTTTCAACATCACCGGCTTATGATACTTTTTCGATTCCTGATGCTCGATTCCGGAACTACTCATCAATCAACAAGTATCAAGCGTCCCGTAACCAGTATCCAGTACCTATTCATTCAGATATTTTTCCGCCAGCTTAGACAACTCACCGGGATCTTGAATCAGGTGCTTCTCATAAATGGATGGATTCCACACCTCAACTTTGCTACCCGTACCTACCAGCATCGCATCTTTATCGACCTGGGCATACGCTAACATGTTCTTGGGAATCAGGAACCGGCCGTTGCTATCCAACTCAACCGTTACCACGCCCGACAAAAAGTTGCGCTGTAGTTTGCGATACTCTTCGTTGAACTCGTTAAGACCTGAAATTTTTGAGAAGACCTTTTTAAAC